>NZ_JBVJVY010000009.1:0-250247 GCF_055603265.1 Streptomyces sp. NPDC037288 | reverse complement strand
TCCCCCCCCCCCCCCCCCCCCCCCCCCCCCCCCCCCCCCCCCCCCCCCCCCCTCCCACCCCCCCCCCCCCCCCCCCCTCCTCCCCCCCCCCCCCCCCCCCCCCCCCGGTCCAGGTCGGCGGCGAGCAGTTCGAAGTCGTCGGCGTCCTCGGGCGGGCGGCGACGCGGCGAACGCTGCGGCGGTGCCTCGCCCTGGCGCAGCGCGTCGACCAGAGTGTGCAGGTCGGCCTCACTGTGCGCGGCGGTACGGCGCAGGGCGGCGACGCGGTCGGAGACCGAGCGGGCGGCGCGGTCGGCGGCCACGGCGGCGATGAGGATGCCGGCGACGGTCACGGTGACCGCTCCGGCGACCACGGCCCACAGCATGGGCCCGGTGCGCGCGCCGGAGGACCGGATGCTGAACAGAACGGCGGCGGTGGCGCTGAGGGCGACCGCGAGGGGCGGCAGCACGGCGAGCCGCATGAGCTGGGGCCGTATGTGCGTCTCGGGCAGTGCGGGAGCGGGTCGGGCGACCGCTCGCCCGTGCCGTCCGCCCTCCCGGCGGTCGGCACGGCCGGCCGGTGCTCGGAGGTGAGACATCTGCGTCCTCGTACTTGTCCGTCGGGCTGCCATGCGGCCACTGACAGTAGTCGTCTCCGCATCATGTGCGGGGGGCAGTTGACAAAGTCCCGCAGTATTGGTCCCGCTCTGGTATGAACTCTCGTACGACAGACCGATAACCTCGCGACATTCCGCACACCTGTTCACCCGGCCCAGCCCAGGCCAAATCATTACGGAGAGTGTCCGCCTTGACCTGGGCCGGGTCGCCGAGAGGAGGGCTGTCACCGGTTCTCGTCGTCACCCCGGTTGGTGAGCATGTCGCCGGGCGAAGACCCGCGCGATCCGGCGCAGTTCGGCCCGCCAGGGCGGTTCGGCCGGTGTGGCGCCGCCGTCGGCGCGGGGCTCTCGCGCCGAGGTGCGCAGCCGCTCGTTGACCTCGCCATCGGTTCCACGCCCAGGTCGGCGGCCAGGTGGCACATGGTCAGGGCCGCGAGCCCGGCGCGGCCGACCAGGGCGACAGCCGCACCGAGCACCGGCGGGCGGCTGAGGCGCCTCCGCCTCTCAGGGGTGCCGCGCTGAGCCATGGGCGCACTCCGGATACGACGTACATGTCGTTGTTAATGCGTACGTTTTATGGCGCATCGGCGGCGGCGCTCGACAGGCAGGGGGACGACCGTGCCCGACGACTGCCTGCTCCCCTTTGCCGGCTCCCTTGCCACAGGTCACGGGCGGCTGCGGTCGCCACCTGCCGCCGGCCGCGCATGGCCCGCGGGATCCGCCCGGCCGAGCACGCCCGGAACATCCCGTTCCGCTTCCCAATGATCAATTCCAGCCAGATCTTCATCTTATTCTGTCAAGATCAAGTAAAGCCCTTGTGGGGCCGGCCGGCCGGTCAGCCATGCACCAAGACAGGCGAAATGCCTCATCGCGACGGCCGCCAGCGACCCGCGGCCCGGGTGGGTGCGCCTCCGGCCCCGCCCCGACCAGGCAAGAAGGCTCACTTCTTTTCCCGTTGATGGAGAGATCTTTACCGGTCAGCCACGCCTGCGAACGCGCTGCGAATAATCACTTCGCCCCCCACCTTCTTACCTGGCACTTATCTTTCACAGGAGTTTTGGATGAGTCGTGCCCGCTTGAGAGCGCGGCCGAGACCGTTCAGGACAGAACCGTCCCGCCTGTCACCAGGGTTGCGCCGCACCGCCGGCCTGCTCTCCCTGGTGCTGCTCGCCGAGACGGCTTTCGTACTGCAGTCCACCGGCACCGCTTTCGCCACCCCCGATGTCGCCGCCCATGCGCGGACGACGACGTCGGCACATCCCTCCACGCATGGCCCCGCGCAGGCCAAGGACGAAGCATCCGCCGTCCTGATGGCCCGGTTGCAGCACCGCAGGATCGAGGTCCTGGCCGACCGGACGGAGAAGACCACGACCTGGGCGCTTCCGTCGGGGGCCTTCCAGACCGAGTCCTTCGCCGGCCCGATCCGGGTGAAGCAGGGCGGTACCTGGAAGCACATCGACACCGCGCTGACGCACGCGGGCACCACGCTGGCCCCCAAGGCGGCCGCCGCCCACGTCGCCGTGTCCGACGGCGGTGACACTTCTCTGGCCTCGGTGTCCCGGGGGTCCGCGTCGTTCGGAATCGGCTGGCAGAGCAAGCTGCCGGCGCCGAAGGTCACGGGCGCGACCGCCTCCTACGCTCTGGGCGGCGGTCAGACGCTGAAGGCGACGGCACTGCCGCAGGGCTTCAGCGAGACCGTCAACCTCGCCCACGCCCCCGCCTCGCAGCCGTCGTACCGCATCCCGCTGCACCTGAAGGGCCTGAAGCTCTCCGCCACGAAGGCCGGGCATCTGCAGCTGAAGGACGCCCACGGCCACCTGGTGGCCGACGCTCCGGCGCCGCGCATGTGGGACGCCTCCAAGGACCCGCGCTCCGGGGAGTCCGCGCACGTCGCGAAGGTCGCCACCAAGGTCGAGACGGCGGCGGACGGCCGGCAGACCCTGGTACTGACTCCGGACGCGTCCTTCCTGTCCCGGAAGGACCTGACCTACCCGGTGACGGTCGACCCGACCTCCACACTGGCGGTCACCACCGACACCTGGGTGCAGACCCCCGACTACCTGGACTCCCAGCGCGGTTCGGCGGAGCTGAAGTCCGGCACCTACGACGCAGGCACCCATGTGGCGCGCTCGTACCTGAACTTCGACGTGTCGAAGTTCACGGGCAAGCACATCCTGGACACCAACCTGTCGCTGTACTCGTACTACTCCTCGACCTGCTCCACCTCGGGGTCGGGCACCCAGGTACGGCGGATCACCTCCAGCTGGGACTCCTCGACGATCACCTGGGGTGCCCAGCCGTCGACCACCACCACCGGCGCGGTCACCAACAAGGCGGCGCTCGGCTACGACTCCTCCTGCCCGGCCGGCACGATGAACTTCGACGTCGACGCCATCGTGCAGGCCTGGGCGAGCGGCTCGGCCAACTACGGCCTGCAGGTCCGCGGGGCCACCGAGACCGACACGCTGACCTGGCGGCGCTTTCGCTCCGCCAACTACATCTCCGGCGACTCCTCGGTCGAACCGCACCTGACGGTCACCTACAACTCGTACCCGGCCGTGCCGACGTCGGTGGCGATCTCGCCGTCCCAGGTGAACGCCTACAACGGCAAGCGGTACGCCACCTCGCTGACGCCGCAGCTGTCCGCCAAGGTCACTGACGCCGACGGCGGTACCGCCAAGGCCCAGTTCGAGGTCACGCCCGACCCGGCCTACAACGACGCGGGCACGTACTCGTACACCGCCACCTCGTCGAGCGTGGCCTCCGGCTCGACGGCGACCCTCACCGTGCCGTCCGCCAACGCCTTCCCGGCCGGATCCCACCTGCGGGTGCGGGTGCGCGGCTACGACGGCACCGACTACGGCTCCTGGTCCGGCTACACCACCTTCGTGCTCAACACCGCCAAGCCGGCCGCACCGAGCATCACCTGCGACCCGTACACCGAGAGTTCCTGGACGGCCACCTCCCCCGACGGTGCGACCTGCACCCTGGACACGTCCGCCACCGACGGGCAGGGCTACTACTGGGGTCTGGACGACTCCAGCACCCCGCACCGGATCGACGACACCACCGACGGCAGCGGTGGCGACCCGCTGACCATCACCGTCGACCCGGCCGACGGCTGGCACACCCTGTACGCCAAGACCGTCGACTCCGGCGGCAACCTGTCCACCACGACGACCCAGTACGCCTTCGGCGTCGGAGCCGACGGCGCGGCCGTACTCGCGCCCGGTGACGGCGACCGGCCCGCGCGGCGCGTCGCGCTGTCCGCCACCGGCAAGTCCACCTACACCGGGGTGACCTACCAGTACCGGCGTGGCGAGACCGACTCCTGGCACACGGTGCCGCTGGCCGACGTCACCAAGAACAGTGACGGTTCGGCGGTCACCGCCTGGCCCCTGGCCGCACCGAACGGCGCGCCGCCCGCCCTGGCCTGGAACATCACCACCAGCCTGAGCGAGGACGGCCCGGTCGACATCCGCGCCGCCTTCACGGACGGGACCACCACCGGCTACTCGCAGGCCGTGACGGTCACCGTCGACCGCAACGCCGGCGACGCCCCCTCGGCCGACATCGGCCCCGGCTCGGCGAACGAACTGACCGGTGACTACACCCTGTCGTCCACCGATGCCTCGGCGTTCGGCATGACGGTCAGCCGCACGGCCTCGTCCCGCCGCCCGACCGCGGGCGCCGACGCCGAGGGCCAGGCGTCCGTCTTCGGCCCCCAGTGGACCTCCGGCACCGCGGCGCAGACCTCGGACTCGGGCTGGGACTACCTGCGCCAGACCTCGTCCACCTCGGTCGGCGTGGTGGACAGCGAGGGCGACGAGACCGGCTTCACCGCCACCAGTGGCGGCGGCTGGAAGCCGGAGCCGGGTGCGGAGGACCTCACCCTCACCGGCTCTCTGACCGGTACCTTCACGCTCAAGGACGACCAGGGCACGACGACCACCTTCGCGAAGGTGGACCCGGCGGCGACCACCTGGCAGGTGTCCACCACGTTCACGCCCCTCTCCGACTCCACCACCACGGTGGTGTCCGAGAAGGTGACGTCGGGCACCAGCACGCTGGCCCGCCCGAAGTACCTGATCGCCCCGACGTCCGCGGTCAGCGCGTCCACGTGTGCGGCCACGCCGTCCACCGCGGGCTGCCGGATGCTGCAGTACGTCTACGCGACCACCACCACGGCCACCTCCGGCACCCTCGGCGACTACACCGGCCAGGTGAAGCAGATCCTGGAGTGGGCCACCAGCCCCGGCGCCACGACGGCCACGTCCACGGCGATCACCCAGTACGCGTACGACGACTCCGGCCGACTGCGTGAGGAGTGGGACCCGCGGATCTCGCCCGCGCTGAAGACCGCGTACACCTACGACAGCGCGGGACGCGTCGCGACCCTGACCCCGGCGGGCGAACTGCCGTGGACCTTCACCTACGGCACGGCCGGCAACGCCGCCACCGCCGGTGCGGGCATGCTGCTGTCCGCGTCCCGGCCCACGCTCGTGCAGGGCTCGCAGAACCAGACCGACGGCGGCACGGCCACCGTCTCGATGGTCTACGACGTGCCGCTGAGCGGCAGCACCGCCCCCTACCAGATGGGCACGTCCGACGTGGCCGCCTGGGGGCAGACGGACGTGCCGACGGACGCCGCCGCGGTGTTCCCCGCGGACTCGGTACCCGCCTCGCACGACGGAGCCGGCCTGACTGCCTCGTCGTACACCCGCGCGTCGCTGTCCTACGCGGACGCCTCCGGCCGCGAGGTGAACTCCGCGGCGCCGGGCGGGCACATCACCACCACCGAGTACGACGGCTCCGGGAACACCGTGCGGGAGCTGACCGCCGGCAACCGCGAGCTGGCGCTCGCCTCCTCCGGCACCGGGCTGGACCAGCTCACCTCGCTCGGCATCAGCGGTCTGTCCACCGCGGACCGGTCCGAGCAGCTGTCCACCACCCACGTGTACTCCAGCGACGGGGTGCGCGAGCTGCAGCAGTACGAGCCGCTGCACATGGTCACGCTCACCGGCACCCTCAAGGCGGGCGCGGGCGGCACCGACCTGCCCGCCGGCTCCGCGATCGCCGCCCGCCGGCACACGGTGACCACGTACGACGAGGGCCGTCCCACCGACGGCACCGCCTCGGTGAGCAACGAGCCCACGACCGTCGTCGTCGGCGCGCACGTGGACGGCTACCCGTCCGACGCGGACACCCGCACGACCGCGACCGCCTACGACTGGGTCAAGGGCCTGCCGACCTCCAGCACGCAGGACCCGTCCGGCCTGGCCATCACGCGCAAGACCTCGTACGACTCGCAGGGGCGTGAGATCAAGGGCATCATGCCCAAGTCGAACGGCTCGGACGCCGGCACCACGGTCACCGCCTACTGGTCGGCCACCGGCACGGGCAGCTGCCAGGGCCGCCCCGAGTGGGCGGACATGGTGTGCTCCGTCGGTCCGGCCGGCGCCATCACCGGCGGCGGCAGCAACCCGGCCCAACTGCCCACCAAGACGTACGAGTACGACCGGTGGGGCAACGTCTCCAAGGAGACGCGGACCTCGGGCGGCACGACCCGCACCACCACCGTCACCACCGACGCGGCGGGCCGCACCACCACCGTCAGCATCACCGGCGGCACGGGCACCGCGGTCGCCGACACCACCGCCACCTACGACGCGTCGACGGGCAACGTCGCCACCGTCGCGTCGGGCGGGCACACGGTGCGGCGGACGTACGACACGCTGGGCCGGGACATCTCCTACGACGACGGCGCGGGCAACGTCCGCACCACCGCGTACGACGTCCTCAGCCGTCCGGTGAAGACGACCGACTCGGCCCCGTCGACCACCACGTACACCTACGACACCACCAAGGACCCGCGCGGTGTGGAGACCTCCCGCACCGACTCCGTGGCGGGCACCTTCAACGCCACCTACGACGCGGACGGCGGTGTGGCCACCGAGCAGCTGCCGGGCGGCTACACCCTCACCGTCGGCACGGACCAGACAGGAGCACAGACCTCCAGGACCTACACGCGCGACAGCGACGGCACCGTCGTCGCGTCCGACTCCGCCGAGCGCTCCGTTCAGGACCAGGTCGTCGCGGACGACGACACCAACGGGCAGACGGCCAGCCGTGACTACGGCTACGACCAGAGCGGCCGGCTGACCCGCGCCGACGACAGCAGCCCGGACGGCACCTGCACCAGGCGGGACTACGGCTTCGACGGCAACTCCAACCGCACCAGCGAGGCGGTCTCGGTGGGCGCGGTCGGCGCCGGCTGCTCCTCGACCGGTGCGACCAGCACCACCAACACCTACGACAGCGCCGACCGGCTGGTGAACGCCGGAACCGTCTACGACGCGTTCGGCCGCACCACCACCAAGGCGAACGGCACCACCTTCGCGTACTACACCACCGACCTGGTCAGGCAGGAGACCTCCGGCACCCGCCGGCAGACCTGGACCATGGACGCGGTCGGACGTCTGGCGTCCTCGCTCACCGAGACCCAGAACGCCGACAGCACCTGGAGCCAGACGGCGGTCAGGACCGACCACTACGGGGACGACACCGACAGCCCCGACTGGTCGACGGTGGACGCGCAAGGCACCGTCAGCCGCAACGTCCAGGGCATCGGCGGCGGCCTCGACGCCGTCACCGGCGCCGCGGCCGGTACCGTCCTCCAGCTGGCCGACCTGGCCGGCAACACGACGGTCCAGTTGCCTCTGGACCAGTCGGCACCGGTCGTCTCGCAGTCCTTCGACGAGTTCGGCAACCCCGAGTCCGGCACCGCCACGGCGACGTACGGCTTCCGCGGTGCCACGCTGCGGGACAGCGGAACCGTCTCGGGCGACGTCCTCATGGGGCTGCGCGTCTACGACCCGTCCACCGGACGCTTCCTGCAGAGCGACCCGGTGCCGGGCGGCTCGGCGAACGCCTACGACTACGCCGGCCAGGACCCGCTGAACCAGCAGGACGACTCCGGTGCGTCGAGCCACTGCAAGTGCACCCGGTCCAACAACTACTGGCGGGAGACGTCCGTCGGCCACATCCACTGGGGCCACTGGCACGACAACTACAGCAAGTGGATGAAGAGCTGGTTCAAGCGCAACGCGCTCAACCTCTTCAACTGGATCTTCGCTGGCATGTCCTACGGCAACCTGCGTATCAAGGTCGTCGGCATGAAGACCCGGTACGGGTACCAGAACTGGTACTTCAAGCGCTGCTACCACGGACGGTGGCAGCACGAGAAGGAGACCTACTACTGGTACGTGGCGAAGGGGACCGTGGAGATCACCGCCCTGTGGTTCCTGACCTGGCGGCGCACCCTCTATGACGGCCCGTACATGTACGACGCCAGGATCAGGTACTACTGACCCAGGCCGTGACCAGCCGGGCAGGGTGGGGCGTTACTGCCCACCCTGCCCGGTGGCGGTCGCGAGTCGAGCTCTCGAGGAATCATGGGAATCTCCGTTTCACACGATCCGGTCCGGATCCTGCTGGGCGTCCTCTGCCTCGCGCTGAACATCGGATGCTCCGTGGCGGCCTCTCGCATCGCCCGCCGCAAGGGGGCGGACCACCGCGACTGGAGCTTCGTCGCGCTGTTCTTCGGGCCCACGGCGATTGTCGCCCTCCTCCTGTTCGGCGGACGCAAGAACAACAAGAAGGTCTACCTGTGGGAAAAATGAAGGGAAAAATGGACGACCGCCGTCACCACCGCCAGGGTGGAACAGCGACGTGGCGCCTCCTCGCCGCTCCGCTCGTCGGCTGCGTCTTCGCCCTCGCGGGCTGCAGCGGCGGCACCGCGCACAGCCACGGCTCCGCGGACGGCTGGCACCGGCCGATGGCCGCGCCGAGTGCTCCGACACCGCGGGCCCGGCCGGTACCCGCGGCCGAGCCGACCGACACGGTGCTGCCGACGGTCTCCGGCCGATTCGGGCAGCGGGCCTCGATCACCGTGCCGAAGACCCGCCCGAGCGGACGGTTCGTCGTCGCCCCCCAGGTCAGGGGGGACGGACGGGCGGCGCACACGGGAGACGTCGCCGTGGTCAGGTACACGGCCAAGGTGTGGCGCACCGGCCGGACCCTGCCCGGCCCGTACGACAAGGGCGCGCACCCCTTGGTGTTCGCCGTGGGCCGGGGCGCCACGCTCCCCGCGCTCGACCGGGCGGTCGCCGGGCAGCGCGCCGGGAGCCGGGTGCTCGTCGTCGCGCCGCCGGCGGCGGCCTACGGCCCGACCGGTGCGGCCCGCCTCGGGCTGTCGGGCACGGACACCGTGGTCTTCGTGGTGGACGTGGTGAACGTCGTCGCCGCGCACGCGCTCGTCCCGGGTGACCAGCGTGCCCTCGCCGGCTCGCTGCCGCAGGTCGGCCCCGACCACGCGCGGGGCACGGCCGCCATCGCGGTCCCCGACCGCGACGCGCCGCGGCACGCGGTCACCGCCCCGCTCGTGACGGGCGGCGGACCGGTCGTGAAGGCCGGTCAGACGGTGGTGCTGCAGTACTCCTCGGCCGTCTGGCAGACCGAGCGTGGCAAGGACCGGGCCGCGCTGGCCCAGAGTTCGGCGGCCGGCGGCGGCCCGCTCGCGGTCGTGATCGGGCGCGGCAACGTGCTCAAGGGCTGGGACCAGGCGCTGGTGGGCAGCCGAGTCGGCAGCCGGCTGCTCCTGGTGCTCCCGCCCGGCCAGGCCTATGGGGCCCATCCGCCGAAGGGAATTCCCGCGGGTGCCTCGTTGGTCTGTGTGATCGACGTCCTGGCGGCGGCGTAACTCCCGACCGGAACCGCTTCGAAGGGCAGCCGCGCTCACGCGTCCGGTCCGGCTGCCTCATCGCGAAGACAGGGTGCCCCCGCGTCTGTTCGTACGCACGAGCGCGGGGGCACCCTGTCGTTCCGGTTGGAGAGTCAGTTCCCGGTTTCGAAGGTGCGCAGCAGATCGGCGGCGACGCTCAGGGCGATCGTCGCGGGTTCCTTGCCGGTGATGTCGGCCAGGCCGATCGGAGTCTTGATCCGGTCGATGGTGGCCTCGTCGTGACCGCCCTCGGTGGCGAGGCGTTTGCGGAACCGGACCCACTTGGCCGCCGACCCGATCAGCCCGATGGATCCGAGATGGGTCGTACGCAAGGCGGCGTCGCACAGAGCGGCGTCCTCGGCATGATCATGGGTCATGATCAGGATGTGGGTGCCGCGCGGCAAGTCCTCCAGCACCTCCTCGGGCAGCAGCGGCGTGTGATGCACACGCACCTGCGCCACCGCGTCGGCCAGCACGTCGAGCCGCTCCTCGGTGAGGACGTCGGAGCGCGAGTCGATCAGATGGAGGTCGATGTCCTGACGTGCCAGGATGCGCGCCAGTTCCAGCCCGACGTGCCCGACGCCGAAGATCGCCACCGCCCGTACCACGGGCAGCGGTTCGAGCAGCACCGAGACCGTACCGCCGCAGCACTGCACGCCGTGCTGGTTGGTCACCTTGTCGTTCAGGGCGAAATCGATCAGCTCCGGCTCCGGCTCGGACGCGGTGATCATCTCCCGGGCCCGGTCGATCGCGACGGCCTCGACGTTGCCGCCACCGATCGAACCCCACGTCCTGGTCTGCCCCACGACGAGTTTCGCACCGGCGTCGCGCGGGGCGTGACCGCGCACGGTCGCGACGGTCACCAGCACGCCGGACTCCCGGCGTGCCCGCAACCGTGCGACCGCGGCGATCCACGTCATGTCAGGCACCGTTCAGCGCGTTTGCGTCGGCCCGGACCTTGCCGCCGGCGGCATGCCCGTTCGCGGCGTGCCCGTTCGCGGCAAGCGCGTCCCCGCCCTGGCCGTTCCGGGAGGCATCGCTCCGGCGAGCCGCCTGGATCGCCCAGTACACCGCCTCGGGCGTGGCGGGCGAGGCCAGATCGACGCTGACCCCGCTCGGCCCGAACGCGGCGGCGGCCTGCCGCAGCGCCTCGCGCACCGAGAACGCCAGCATCAGCGGAGGCTCGCCCACCGCCTTGGACCCGTAGACCGCGCCCTCCTCGGTCGCGTTCTCCAGCAGCGTGACGTTGAACTCCTCGGGCATCTCCGAGAAGCTCGGCAGCTTGTAGGTGCTCGCGGCCTGGGTCTGCAGCCGGCCGCGGTGCGGCCCGGCACTGGTGTCCCAGCGCAGGTCCTCGAGCGTCAGCCAGCCCGCGCCCTGTACGAAGCCGCCCTCGACCTGACCGATGTCGATCATCGGGGACAGGCTGTCGCCGACGTCGTGCACGATGTCCACCCGCCGGATGCGGTAGGCGCCGGTGAAGCCGTCCACCTCCACCTCGGTCGCGGCGGCGCCGTGGGCGAAGTACTTGAACGGCGAGCCGCGGAACGTCTTCGCGTCCCAGTGCAGTCCCTCGGTCCGGTAGTAACCGGCCGCCGACAGCTGGACGCGCTGGAAGTACGCGGTGCGCACCAGGTCGTCCCAGGCCAGTTCCTCGTCGCTGCCGAGGGAGCGCGCGACGCCCTCGACGATGCGCACGTCGGAGGCGTTCGCACCCAGCTGGGTGGCGGCCACCTGCAGCAGCCGCTCACGCAGCTGCTCGCAGGCGTTCTTGATCGCTCCACCGTTCAGGTCCGCGCCCGAACTGGCCGCGGTGGCCGAGGTGTTGGGCACCTTGTCGGTACGCGTCGGGGCGAGGCGGACCTTGTGCAGCGGGATGCCAAGGGTGGTCGCGGCCACCTGCAGCATCTTGGTGTGCAGGCCCTGGCCCATCTCGGTGCCGCCGTGGTTGATCAGGACCGAACCGTCCTTGTAGATCAGCACCAGCGCGCCGCCCTGGTTGAAGGCGGTGAGGTTGAAGGAGATGCCGAACTTGATGCCGGTGATCGCGAGGGCCCGCTTGGTGTGCGGGTGCGCGGCGTTGAAGGCGGCGATCTCGCGCTTGCGATCGGCGATGCCGGCGTCGTCCTGTACCTGCCGCCAGACGGTGGAGATCCGTTCGGGCTGCGTGACCGGCTGTCCGTACGGGGTCGTGTGGCCCTGGCCCGGCTGGTAGAAGTTGCGTTCGCGCAGCTCCATGGGGTCCAGGCCGAGCAGCGGTGCGCAGCGGCCCAGGATGTCCTCGATCACCAGCATGCCCTGCGGTCCGCCGAAGCCGCGGAAGGCGGTGTTGGAGACCGTGTTGGTCTTGGCGATGCGACCGGCGACGCGCGCGTTGGGGATCCAGTAGGTGTTGTCGATGTGGCACAGCGCTCGGGCCAGGACCGGCTCGGAGAGGTCCAGGCTCCAGCCGCCGTCCGCGGTCAACGTGGCGTCCAGGGCCTGGATGCGGCCGTCCGCGTCGAAGCCGATCTTCCACGTGGAGTGGAAGCCGTGCCGCTTTCCGGACATGGTCAGGTCCTGGGTCCGGTTGAGCCGGAACCGGACCGGCCGGCCGGTCAGCTTGGCGCCGAGCGCGGCGACGGCCGCGAACCCGTGCGGCTGCATCTCCTTGCCGCCGAAGCCGCCGCCCATCCGCAGGCACTGCACGGTCACCTCGTGGGCGGGCACCCCGAGCACGTGCGAGACGATTTCCTGGGTCTCCGAGGGGTGCTGGGTGCTGCTCTGGATGAACACCTGCCCGTTCTCGTCGACCTGGGCGAGGGCCGCGTGCGTCTCCAGATAGAAGTGTTCCTGGCCGGCGAACTGGAACTCGCCGGTGAACACGTGCGCGGAGTCGGCGAAGCCGGCGTCGATGTCACCGGTCTCCATCACGGGCCGGGCACCGTGGTAACTGCCCGCCTCGATCGCGTCCTGGAGCGTGACCAGGGAGGGCTGTTCGTCGAGCTCCACCTCGACGGCCTGCGCACCGAGCCGGGCCGCCTCCAGGGTCTCGCCGAGCACCCAGGCGACCGCGTGGCCGTGGAACATGACCTCGTCGGGGAACAGCGGTTCGTCGTGCTTCATTCCGGCGTCGTTGACGCCGGGTACGTCGGCACCGGTCAGCACACGGACCACACCGGGCACGGCGAGCGCGGGCGCGGTGCGCAGCGCGGTGATCCTGCCGTGGGCCTTCATGACCTGGACCGGGTACGCGTGCAGCACGTCCTTGGTGCGCTGGACCAGGTCGTCGGTGTAGAGCGCGGTGCCGGTGACGTGCAGGACGGCGCTCTCGTGCGGCATCGAGACACCGACGACGGGCTTTTCGGGGCGCTCGGACAGATGACTCATGACGACACCGCCTCGGTGGTCTGCGCGTACAGCTTCAGCAGGCTCTGGCCGAGCATCGCGGAGCGGTATTCGGCGCTGGCGCGATGATCGTTCATCGGCGTGCCCTCGGCCTGCAGCACCCGGGCCGCGGCCTCGATGGTCTCCGTCGCCCACGGCCTGCCCTCCAGGGCCGCCTCGGTGGCGAGGGCGCGGACCGGGGTGGCGGCCACGCCGCCCAGGCCGATGCGCGCCTTGCGGACGACTCCGTCCTCGATGTCGAGCGCGAAGGCGACGGCCACGCTGGAGATGTCGTCGAAGCGCCGCTTGGCGATCTTGTGGAAGGCCACGACCGGCGACAGCGGCAGCGGGATGCGCACCGCGCGGATCAGCTCACCGGGCCTGCGCACACTCTGCCGGTAGCCGGTGAAGTACTCCGCCAGCGGGACCTCGCGCTCGCCGTCGGCGTCGGCGAGCACCACCGATGCCTCCAGCGCGAGCAGCGTCGGCGGGCTGTCGCCGATGGGGGAGCCGGTGCCCAGGTTGCCGCCGAAGGTCGCGCTGTTGCGGATGAGCCGGGATGCGAACTGCGGGAACAACTGCGCCAGCAGCGGGACGTCGCCGTCGAGGCGGCGTTCGATCTCGGTGAGCGTCAGCGCCGCCCCGATCTCGATGAAGGCGGATTCGACTCGCAGCTCCCGCAGTTCGGACAGCCGGTCGATGGCGACCACGCAATCCGCCCGGCGGGAACGGATGTTCACCTCGACGCCCCAGTCGGTGGAGCCGGCGACCACCACCGCGTCGGGCCGCTCGCGCAGCAACTGCAGCGTCTCGGCCAGGGTGGACTTCCGCAGGAACGCACTGTCGTCCTGGACGTATTCGGTGGCAACCGGTGTCGGCGGGGACTGCTCGCGACGCTGCGCCAGCGGGTCCTCGCCGGTGGGCATACCCACGGCGAACGCGGCATCGCGAATCGGGCGGTAACCGGTGCAGCGGCACAGGTTTCCGCTCAGCGCGTGCAGATCGAAACCGTTCGGACCGTGCTCGGCGTCGGCACTGCCGGCCGGTTCCGCATGCGCGCAGCGGTTCGGCCGGTAGTACTCGGCGGCCATGCTGCAGACGAATCCCGGTGTGCAGTAACCGCATTGGGAGCCGCCGCGGACCGCCATCTCCTCCTGCACCGGGTGCAAGGTGGGCGGCGTGCCCGGTTCGCCGGCGGTGGCGAGACCTTCGGAGGTGATGACCTCCTGACCGTCGAGCGCCGCTACCGGGACCAGACAGGCGTTGACCGCCACCCAGTCGGTGGGCTTGTTCACCCCGGGACGGGCCACCAGGACCGAGCAGGCGCCGCATTCGCCCTCGGCGCAGCCCTCCTTGGTGCCGGTGAGACCACGCTCGCGCAGAAAGTCCAGCACTGTGGTGTGGGGTGCAGCCGGGGAGATCGGTGTTTCTTTCCCGTTGACCGTGATCCGCGCCGCTACCATGACGGGCCTTCAATCCGGTATGTCATCGGTCGATTCATCATGTTCGCCAATTCCAGGCAGCTTTCTGTGTTCAGACGCGCCACGTGAGAGAAGCGGGCGCAAAACGGCACGCGACAGCGACGTGCCGGAAGGTGGTGACGGGAAACCCCGAATGTGCCATGGACGGGCACATCAGAACGGCGTGCTCAGCAGCCGTGCGCGATCCGACCCGGAACCCAGACCGTGCACTGGGCGAGGCGACCGAGATCAGAGCTGGTGTACATCCGCTGGTCGCCTCCTTTCGGTAGTCATGGATCGGCTACCGCAAGTTAGTGGCTGGGGCCACCGAGGTCAAGGGGTCGGCCTCCGGCTGTCGAGACCGATCGGAATCGAGGCCGGGACGCCGTCGCCGGGCGGCCGAGCGCGCGGTGGCACGCCTCACGGGAGGTGCGGCCGGCGGGCAGGTGCTCCTTGGCCGGGCGGCAAAAAGGCGGCACCATACAAGGCGGGCACTTTCGGACACATCGCCCGGTCAGGCCCAGCCGCCCCCAAGCCGGTCAGGACGTCGCCCCGTCCGTGGTCGCCCCGGCGTGCACAGGGCACGAACCGCCGGTCCCCGCCATCTCGCTGCGCCGGCCTCGGCGCGGTGGTTCGCACACCGGGCGGCAATACGTCCAAAACCGTGCGGATCTTGGCTCGGAAAGGCCGTTGGCCTGCGACTTGTTGGTGTGGGAGGGTGGTGCACGGTTCCGCGTCGTGTGCGCCCTCACGACGGGTCCGATGACCAGTCCGACCATGACCACCGGGGCGCAGGGGGTTCCTTTCGTGTTGGGCAGGATCTCGACACTCGCGCTCGGGGCGTTCGCGGTGGGGACGAGTGGATACATCGTCACCGGTGTGCTCCCGGACCTCAGTTCGGAGCTATCCGTCTCCTTGTCCACGGCCGGGCTGCTCGCCACGTCGTTCGCCGTGGCGTACGCGGTCGGCTCTCCGCTGCTCGCCGTGGCGATGGGCGGATGGCCCCGGCGGCGGCTGATCGTCGGCGCGCTGCTCGTGTGCGCCGCCGGCAACGCGCTGGCCGCCGTGGCACCGGGCCTGGGCGTGCTGCTGACCGCGCGGATCGTCACGGCGGTCGGTGCCGCGGTGTTCACCCCGGCGGCCACGGCCGCGGCGGCCGAGCTGAGCGGGCCCGAACGCAGGGCGCGTGCGGCGGCGTGGGTGTTCGGCGGACTGGTGACGGCCACGATCGTCGGGGTGCCGGCCGGCTCCCTGCTCGCCGGACCGCTGGGCTACCGGGGCGTCTTCTGGCTGGTGGCCGCGTTCTGCGCACTCGCCGCCGCGGCCGTCGCCGTGGTGGTGCCCGAGGTGGCCGCACCCCCGCGGGTGACACTGCGGGAGCGTGTCGGGGTCGCGGCGGACGCGCGGGTGCTGGTGGTGCTGGCGATCACGCTGGCCGCGAGTCTCGGGGTGTTCACCGTCTACACCTATGCGGCGCCGGTTCTGGCCGACCGGGTCGGGGCGCACGGCACCGGCCTGAGCCTGCTGCTGTTCGGGTACGGAATCGGCGGCGCCCTCGGCAATGTGGTCGGAGGTGTCGCCGCCGACCGGTACGGCTGGCGGGTGCCGCTCCTGGTGTCCGTGTCCGGCAGCGTACTGGCGCTCGCGGCGCTGTCCGTGGCGCACGGTACGGTCCTCGCGACGGTGCTGCTGTTCGCGTGGGGCGTTTCCAGCTGGGCGTTCAACCCACCGGTGCAGCGACGGCTGATCGAGCTGTCACCCGGTGCGGGCGGTCTGCTGCTGGCCCTCAACGCCTCGGCCCTCTACCTCGGCATCGGGCTGTCCGGGGTGGTCGGCGGGGCGGTGATCGACCGCATCGGGATCGGGGCCGTGCCGCTGACCGGGGCCGCGCTGTGCGCCGCGGCGGTCGTGGTGCAGGCCGTGTCGGGGGGCCGGTCCGCGGCACCCGAGGCGGTCGGGGTGCCCGAGGTGCCCGGACGATGACGGGGCGGTGGAAGAGGCCCGCTGCACGCCGGGCCGCGGTGGAGCGGACCTGTGCACGACGGCCGCTCGGGGAAGTGACCGGCACGACGGAGGACACGCATGCGTGAGCTGGGGAACTCGGTGGGGATCGTCACCGGGGCGTCGCGCGGCGTCGGCCCGTACATCGCACGGCACCTGGCCGCGGCCGGTGTGCGGCTCGCGCTGGTCGCGAGATCCGAGGACGGGCTGCACGCCACCGCCGAGGAGATCGCGCGGCGGCACGGCACAAAGCCACTCGTCATCCCCGCCGACGTGTCCGACGAGGAGGCACAGCGGCGTGTCGTCGAGACGGTCCGCGCCGAACTCGGGCCGCCGGCGCTGCTGGTGAACAACGCCGCGGTCGAGCACGTCGCCCGGTTCCAGGACGTGCCGGTCGAGACGATCAGGAGGATGCTCCTGGTGAACCTGTTCGGCGCTCAGGCCATGACCCGGCTGGTGCTGCCGGACATGCTCGCGGCCGGCCGTGGACACATCGTCAACATCGGCTCCGTGGGAGGGCGTACGGCCTACCCGTACGCCACCGTCAACTCCTCCGCCAAACACGGCCTGGTCGGATTCACGTGGTCCCTGCGCGAGGAACTGCGCGGCACCGGCGTGGGCGTCTCGGCCGTGTACCCGACGCTGATCGCGGACGTGGGCATCTCGGCGGGCTGGACGGGAGGCCGACGCCCCGTGCTGCTCGGCCGGGTGACGCCGGACGACGTGGCGCGCGCGGTGCTGACATGCGTCCGGGAGAACCGGGTGGAGGTCACCGTCGCTCCCGTCATGGAGCGGATCGCGGACGTGGTGAGCGCGGTCTCGCCCCGGCTGACCTCCTGGATCGCCCGCGTGGGCGGCGTCCATTCCTATCTGCGCAGGGTCGCCGACGCGCAGATACCGGCACCGAACGAAGAAGACAGAACACACTAGTGGGTCACGCTGGCGGGTGACGCCAGCGGGTCCGGCCGGCTCGGCCGGCCGCCACACGGGGGGACTGTGATGACCGAGAAGTCTGACATATCCGTATCCGAACACTGTTCCGGGTCCGTGCCCGGCCGTGACGAGATCGTGACCCGGGCGCGTGAGCTGCTCGCGGGGATCGACACCGGCCACGACCAACCACGCGAGCCGGGTGAGCCGTTGGCCCTCGAATCGCTGGGAGCGGTCGCCCTCAAGGCCGCGCTCGACGCGGAGTACGGCTCCGACGTGCCGCTGGAGGTCTTCTTCGGCCGGTGCACGCTGGAGACGGTCGCCGATGCCGTGCGCAACCACCGCACCGGCAGCGGTCCGGTGCCGCCGCTGGTCCCCGCGCCCGAGCGCGCCCACGAGCCGTTCCCGCTGACCGAGGTCCAGCAGGCGTACTGGCTGGGCAGCCGCGGCTTCGACCTCGGAGGGCGCTCCGCGCACTTCTACGGGGAGCTCGACCTGTTCGCGGCCGAACCCGACCAGGTCGAGAAGGCGTTCAACCTCCTCGTCGACCGCCACGGCATGCTGCGGGCGGCCCTGCTCCCCGACGGCCGCCAGCGCATGATGCCGCAGGTCCCGTACTACCGGATCCGCCACGCCGACCTCGGCGGGCTCGGTGAGCAGGAGTGCGAGGCCCGGTTGCGGGAGACCCGCGACGAGATGTCGGCCCAGGTGTTCGACCCGCACACCTGGCCGCTGTACGAGATACGCACGCACCGCCTGCCCGGCGGACGCCTTCGCCTTCACGTGAGCATCGACCTGCTGTTCGCGGACGCCGGCAGCATCCAGATCCTGATGGCCGAATGGATCCGGCTGATCCTCGACCCCGCCTCGGCCGGCCCGGCGCCGGACCTCACCTTCCGGGACCACGTAGAAGCCCTCACCGCCTACCGCGCACAGCCCGGCCACGACCGGGCCCGTGCCTACTGGCTCGACCGGCTCGACACCCTTCCCCCGGCGCCCGAACTGCCCGTACGGGCCGTCGACCACGACGGGCCGCCGGTCTTCGTCCGCCGCGAGCGACGCCTGCCCGGCCACGTATGGCGGCGCCTGCGGGACCGCGCCAACGCCCTCGGCGTCACCCCGTCGGTGCTGCTGTGCGCGGCCTACGCGCAGGTGCTGCGTACCTTCAGCCGCACCTGCCGGTTCACCCTCAACCTCACGCTCGCCGACCGTCCCCGGGTGCACCCCGACATCGACCGGATCGTCGGCGACTTCACCAGCACCGTACTGCTGGAGTGCGATCTCGGCGGCGCACGGAACCTGGCCACGGCCGCCGGAAGGCTCCAGGCGCGGCTCCTGAAGGACCTGGCACACGCCCGGTTCAGCGGGGTCGAGGTGCAGCGCGAGCTGGCCCGGCGCGGCGACCCGGCACAGGCGCGGATGCCCGTGGTGTTCACGGCACTGCTGCGCGAGGAGGACGGGCTCGGCGCGTTGGAGGGCATCCTCTTCGAGACCGGCCACGCCCTGTCCCAGACACCACAGGTGTATCTCGACAACCAGGTCGTGGCGCGCGGCGGGGACCTGGTCGTCAGCTGGGACGCGGTGGAGGACATGTTCCCCGGGGGCGTCCTCGACGCCATGTTCGCCGCGTACCTGGAGCTCCTCGAACGGACCGCGGAGGGCGAGAACCCGGGTCCGGTGCTGCTGCCGCCGGGGCAGGCCGCCGTACGCGCGGCGGTCAACGACACCCAGGGGCCGCTGCCGGACGAGCTGCTGCACGCGGCACTGGACCGGAGGGCCGCGCGGGATCCCGCGGCCCCCGCCGTGATCACCGCCACCCGTACGCTGACCTTCGGCGAGCTGGACCGGCGCGCACACCAGGTGGCGCGGCGCCTGCGCGCGCTGGGGGCGGGCCGTGCGAACACCCTGGTCGCCGTCCTGATGCACAAGGGCTGGGAGCAGGCCGTCGCCGCGCTGGGCGTGCTGCGCGCCGGCGCCGCGTACCTGCCGGTGGACGCGGGCCTGCCGCCGGACCGCGTCGCGCAGCTCGTGGCGGCGGGCCGGGCCCGGGTCGTGCTCACCCAGCCGGGGGTGGCGGTGCCGCCGGGGGTCACCGCTGTGGTGGTGGAGGACGAACCGTGGCCGGAGGTGCCGGACACGCCGGTGGAGCCGCCCGCCACCGGACCGGACGACCTCGCCTACGTCATCTTCACCTCGGGATCGACCGGGCGGCCCAAGGGGGTGATGATCAGTCACCGCGCCGCGGCGAACACCGTCCAGGACATCGACGAGCGGTTCGGCGTCGGCCCGCAGGACCGGGTGCTCGGGCTGTCCTCGCTGAGCTTCGACCTGTCCGTGTACGACGTCTTCGGTGTGCTGGGGGCCGGCGGGGCCCTGGTGCTGCCCGCCCCGGACGAGTCCCGTGATCCGGCCCGCTGGCTGCGGCTGGCCGAGGAACACCGGGTGACGCTGTGGAACAGCGTGCCGCCGCTGCTGGAGCTGCTGGTCGAGCACTGCGAACGGCAGGACACGGCCTTTCCCCCGACCGTGCGCACGGCGCTGCTGAGTGGCGACTGGATCCCGCTCTCCCTGCCGGGACGGGTCCGGGCCGTCGCCTCCGGTACACCCCGGCTGGTGAGCCTGGGCGGCGCCACCGAGGCGGCGATCTGGTCCATCTGGCACCCGATCGACCGGATCGACCCCGCGTGGGCCAGCATCCCCTACGGCACCCCGCTGCGGAACCAGACGTTTCATGTGCTCGACGCGGAGCTGGCCGACCAGCCCGACCATGTCACGGGCGAACTGTTCATCGGCGGAGCCGGTGTCGCCCTGGGGTACTGGGACGACCCGGAACGGACCGCGGAGCGGTTCCTGAGCCATCCGGTGACCGGGGAGCGGCTGTACCGCACGGGCGACCTCGGCCGGTATCTGCCGGACGGCACCGTGGAACTGCTCGGCCGGGACGACTTCCAGGTGAAGATCGGCGGTCACCGGATCGAGCTGGGCGAGATCGAGGCCGTGCTCGCCGGGCATCCCGGTGTGCGGTCGGCCGTGGTGGTGGCGCGGGAGGGCAAGCGGCTCGTCGCCTATGTCGTGCCCGAGGACGGACTCGCCCCGGCCGAGACCGAACTGCGCGGCCATCTCGCGGGGAAACTCCCGGCGTACATGGTCCCCTCGGCCGTGGTCCTCCTCGACCGGCTGCCGACAGGGCCCAACGGCAAGCTGGACCGGCGTGCGCTGCCCGCCCCGGCGACGGCTGCGGGCACGGGCCAGGAACCGCCGGCGACACCCGTGGAGGAGGCGCTCGCCCGCGCCTGGGCGGCGGTGCTGCCGGCGGACCGGATCGGCCGCCACGACAACTTCTTCGCGCTGGGGGGCGACTCGCTGCTGGTGGTCCGGGCCGTCGCCAGGGCCGCCGAGGAGGGACTGCGCCTGACGATCTCCGACTTCTACGCGCACCAGACCGTCGCCGCCCAGGCGGATGCCGCGACGGCCCTGCCGGCGACCGCTCCGGACCGGGCCGAGGTCACCGGCCGGGCCGGGCTGTCACCGAGCCAGCTGTGGTTCTTCTCCCAGGAGTTCGCCGACGCCCACCACTGGAACGGCATGTGGCCGGTCTTCGAACTGGACCGGCCGATGGAGACCGGTGCGCTGCGCGCCGCCCTCGACACCGTGCTCGCCCACCACGACGGCCTGCGCGCCCGGTTCGTCCGCGACGGTGACGGCTGGCACGCGGAGCTGCCGGCCGCCGAGCCGGTGGAGGACTCGCGGGTGACGCTGGTCGATCTGAGCGACGTCCCCGACGACCGCGTCGAGGCCGAGATCGCCCGCCATGCCGCGCACCGCAACGGCGGACTGGACCCGGCGGCCGGGCGGACCGTCCAGCTAACGCAGTTCGACCTGGGTCCGCACCGCCGCCCACGGCTGCTCGTCAGCGCGCACTGGCTGGTCATGGACTACTACGCCTCCCGGGTGTTCCACGAGGACCTTCGCACCGCCTACACGGCGCTCGCGGGGGGCGAACGGCCGGTGCTGCCGGGCAAGAGCGCCTCGCTGCCGCTGTGCGCGGACCAGCTCCGGATCCAGGCGGCGAGCGCGGAGCTCGCCGCCGAACTGCCGCACTGGACCCGCCTGGCCGGGCTCTGTCCCGCTCCCCTGCCGGTCGACCACCGCCTCGGCCCCAACTCCCAGGAGTCGGCGGTACGTCTCTTCGCGGAGGTCACCGGCGACACCGCGGCGGCCGTGGTGTCCGGGCTGCCGCGGACGCACGGCGTCGAGATCCGCGAGGTGCTGCTCACGGCACTCGCGCGGGCGGTGACCGCCTGGACGGGCGAGCCGGAGACGCTGGTGGAGGTCGAGGGACACGGCCGTCGGCGGGCGTTCGGCGCGCTCGACGTCACGCGCACCATCGGCCGCTTCTCCACGCTGTCACCGCTGCTGCTGCCCGCGGGCGACCTCGCGTCGGTGCGTGACCGGATCCGCGAGACACCGCACCAGGGCGACGGCTACGGCCTGCTCAGGTATCTGCACCCGGACCCGGAGGTGCGGGAGCGGCTGGCCCGCGTCCCGGCGCCCGAGATCGGGTTCAACTACTGGGGCGACGTCAGCGAGTACTTCACCGGCGACGCCCGGCCGGTCGTGGAGTCGTTCGGCCACCACCGCAGCGGCGCGGGCCACCGGACCCGGACGCTCGACCTCATGGCGATGGCGTCCGGCGACACCCTGAGGCTGGTGTGGACCTACAGCCGCCATCTGCACCGGGAGGAAACGATCCGCGCCCTCGCCGACCGCTTCGCCGCGGAACTGCACTCGCTCGCGCGGAGCGCCGTATGAACAAGGGAGAGCACATCGTGGACCACCCGCGTCCGGAGGAGATGTTCGGCGCGGTCACCGTGCCCGAGGCACTGGAGCTCGCCGCGGCCACGCCGCGCGGGATCACCGTGGTGGACCGCCGGCTGTCGGCGGTGCCGCTGCCGTACGCGCTGCTGGCCTCCGGGGCACGGCGGGTGGCCGCCGGGCTGGCGAAGGCCGGGGTGGGGCGGCAGGACCGGGTGGCGATCGTGTCGTCCACCTCGCCCGGGTTCCTGCTCAGCCTGTTCGGGGTGTGGCGGGCGGGGGCGGTGCCGGTGATCCTGCCGCTGCCGCACCGGCTGTCCGACCTGCCGGACTTCGTCGCCGAGGTCGGCCGGCGGCTGGACCATGTCGACGCGCGGTGCGTCGTGGTCGCCGACACGTTCGGCGACTTCGTCACCAGCCGGGTCACCGGCGGCCGGACGGTGCTGACCTGCGGGGAGCTGGCCGCCGCGCGCGAGGAGAGCACCGGTCCGGTCCAGGTGGGCCCCGACGACCTGGCCTACCTCCAGTTCACGTCGGGCACCACGGGCCTGCCGCGGGCCGTCGCGCTCAGCCACCGGCAGATGCTGACCAACGCGGCGGTGTGCTGCGAGCGGCTGCGGCTGGACCGGGAGCGGAGCGTCCATGTGAGCTGGCTGCCGCTTTACCACGACATGGGGCTGATCTCCACGCTCGCGGCCATGGCCTACCGCATCAAGCTGGTGCTCCAGGCGCCCCAGGACTTCCTCGCCCGGCCCGATTCCTGGGTGGACGCGCTGTCCGCGTACCGGGCCACCAGCACGGTCGCGCCGAACTTCGCCTACGGCCTCGCCGCACAGAGCATGACCGAACGGCCCCGGGACCTCGACCTGTCCGCGTTGGAGGTCTGCGGGGACGGCGCGGAGCCGATCCGGTCCGGGCCCCTGGAGCGGTTCACCCGGGCCGGTGCCCGGTACGGGCTGCGGCCGCAGGCCGTTACGCCCATGTACGGCCTGGCCGAGGCGACCCTGGCGGTGGCCATGGGCGAGGTCGGCGAGCCGATCGCCTGGGACCATGTGTCCCGGCGGGATCTGCAGCGGGACGGGGTGGCCCGGCCGGTCCCGGCCGGGGACCCGGACGCGCGGGCCCTCGCGGTGTGCGGCCGGCCCGTGCCGGGCGTGGAGGCCGAGATCCGGGACGGGGACGGCAAGGCCCTCGACGACCGGCGGGTCGGCGAGATCTGGGTGCGCAGCCCGTCCGTGATGACGGGGTACTGGCAGGACCCCGAGGCGACCGCCGAGGTCCTCGACGACGGCTGGCTGCGCACCGGCGACCTCGGTTACCGCACCGAACGGGGCCTGGTGGTCTGCGGGCGGCTCAAGGACATGATCATCGTGGGGGGCCGCAACCTCTACCCGGAGGACTACGAGCACGTGGCCGCCGCCGTGGAGGGGGTACGGCCCGCGTGCGCGGCGTTCCCGGTGCCGGAGACCGAACGCATGATCGTCGCTCTGGAGCCCCGGGAAGGCTTCGACGACGGCTACGACGGCCTCGCCGACCGGGTGATGCGAAGGCTGCGCGAGCAGCTGGGCCATGCCCCGGACAAGGTGGTCGTCCTGGAGCGCGGCTCGATCCCGCGCACCTCCTCCGGCAAGGTCCAGCGCGGACGGTGCCGGGAGGGCTACCTGGCGGGACGGCTGCGGGTGCTGGCGGAGACCGTCCGCTGACCGCAGCCGCCGTGCGGCCCGCCCGCCCGGTCGCCCGGGCGGGCGGGCGGGCCGTCGTCCGTCAGCGGCGCCGGGTCACCACGACCCGTGCGCCCCGGGCGGGGATCAGCGTGACGTGGTGGGCCTTCTGCGGCTCGGGGGCGGGGTCGTCCGGCCGGATGTCGTACCGCGAGAGGATCTCACGGAGCGCCACCTGGGCCTCCAGCAGCGCGAAGCCCGCGCCGATGCAGCGGCGGGCACCGCCGCCGAACGGGATCCAGGTGTGGGCGGGCGGCTGCCCGTCGAGGAACCGCTCGGGGCGGAACGCGTCCGGCTGGTCGTGGTAGGCCGGGTCGGACTGGACCAGCCCGATCGCGGGCATCACGGTGGCACCCGCCGGGATCCGGTATCCGCCGACCTCCAGCGGGCGGGTGAGCTGCCGGGCCACCTCGTACACCACGGGCTTCAGCCGCAGCCCCTCCTTGGCGACCGCCGTCAGGTACGCCTCGTCGCCCTCGTCGGCGGCGCGCTGGGCCCGGCCCAACTGCCCGGGGTTGCGGATCAGTTCGTGCACGGCCCAGGCCAGGCCCGTGGCGGTCGTCTCGTGTCCGGCCAGGAGCAGGGTGATGAGCTGGTCGCGCAGCTCGGCGTCGGTGAAGCCACCGCCCTCCTCGTTCTCCGCCTGCTGCAGCAGGCGCGACAGGACGTCGGTACGGCTGTGCAGATCCGCGGAGCCACGGCGGTCGGCGATCTCCTCGTACAGCAGCGCGTCGAGGCGGCGCTGCATGGAGGTGTGCCGGTGCCACGGACCGAAGCGCTGGAGCAGCGGGTACGGCAGGCCCAGCAGGGTCACCGGGCCGATGTCGGCGATGCCGCGTACCAGCGGACGCATCTGCGCCAGCCGGGCCTCGTCCGTCACGCCGAACACGACCTGGAGGATGACCTCCAGGGTGAGCGCCTGCATCCTTCGGTGCACGCTGATCACCCGGTTCTCCGGCCAGCGTTCCACCTCCGCCTTGGTCAGGGCGGTCACCATCTCCCGGTAGCCGGCCAGGGCCGCACCGGTGAAGGCGGGCATCAACAGCCGGCGTGAACGGCGGTGTTCGCCCTCGTCGGTGAGGAGCACCGAGTGGTCGCCGAGGGCGGGGCCCATGATGGCGTTGCCCTCGCCTGCGTGCAGGACCTCCACCGGGCCGCCGAAGACCGTCTTGATGTCCTCCTGGCGGCTGAGGATGACCAGGTGCCGGGTGGGCGTGGTCAGCCTGAGGGTGAACACGTCCCCGTAGCGGCGGCGCAGCAGCGGGAAGAGGTGGTGGCGGTACTGAGCGAAGAGCAGGGTCTGCACGGTCGCGGGCAGCCGCAGGCCGGGTGGCCGCTGCCCTCGGGCCGGCCGGTGTGTGGCCGCCGATATCGCTGACACTCCGTCAATACCGCTCGACATCGCCTGATTCCCCCTTGAAAAGCAATGCTACGCGGCCATGTGGTCCGCACAGCCGGTCGTGTGGTTCACGCTAGCAGCCGGGGCGTCCGACGGACATGACGGGCGTTTTCCGTCGCATCCTTCCGGCCGCCTGCGGCTAGGGTCCTCACATGCTCGGACCGATTCTGCCCGCCGCGGTCGTGTGTGCCGAGGCGTTCCGCGACGCACCGGAGTCCGTGCTGCTGCCCGAGGAGCGGGAGGTGCTGGCGCGGATCCGGCACGAGGAGCGGCGGCGGGAGTTCGCCACGGTCCGGCACTGCGCCCGGCGCGCCCTCGCCGGACTGGGTGTTGCGCCCGCGCCGCTGCTGCCGGACGAGCGGGGGGCGCCGTGCTGGCCGCGGGGCGTGGTCGGCAGCATGACGCACACGCTCGGGTACCGGGCGGCGGCGGTGGCTCGCTGCACCGCGGCGCGGGCGGTGGGCATCGACGCCGAACCCCACGCCCCGCTGCCGCTCCGGGTGGTCCGCGGCGTCGTCCGGCCCGAGGAACGGCAGCGGCTGGCCGCGCTGCACGCGGCCGATCCGGCGACGTGCTGGGACCGGCTGCTGTTCTGCGCCAAGGAGGCCGTGTACAAGGCGTGGTACCCGATGACCCGCCACCGGATCGGCTTCCTCGACGCGTCGGTCGACATCGACCGGGAGACCGGGACCTTCCACGCCGAGGTACACGCGCGGACGCGTACGGACGGGGACGGCGGCCGGGCTCCGCTGTCCCCCCGCTCGTTCACGGGGCGTTGGACCGCCTCCCCGCAGCTGCTGGTCGTCGCCGTCGTCGTACCCGCCGTTCCACGGCACCCGGATCCCGGTATCCGGCCCACGAGTTGAGCGGAGAGGCCAGCGCGCCGAGGCCCACGAGGAGCCGCAGCCCGCCGGCCAGCGCGATGATCAGGTACATGTTGTGCCAGTGCTGCTCCAGCACACCGCCCAGGATCGAGGCGACCGGGATCGACATGAACGCGAGCATCCGGGTGGTGGCGACGACACGGCCGAGGAGTTCCGGCGGCACGGTCCGCTGGCGCAGGACGAACCAGGCGACCATGTTGACCGTGCCGATCCCGTAGATCAGGGCCCACAGCACCGCGATGCCGACGACGTCCCGCACCGCGACCAGCGCCACGATCCCGGCGCCCGCGAGCACCGTTCCCGCGATGACGACCCGGCCCGGTGCGAAGCGCCGGCCCAGCCAGGGACAGACCGCCGCGCCCAGCACCGCCCCCGCTCCCTGGGCCGCCAGGACCACTCCGATGAGGGTCGACGACATCCCGTGGTAGTCACTGAGGTAGTAGACGAGGTTCGCCTGCACCATCCAGGTGCCCAGGTTGGCGAGGGCGAACAGGGTGGCGCCGCTCAGCAGGACCCGGTTGTCGCGGCCGATGTGGACCAGCGCGTCCCTGATCTCGCCCAGCAGCTCGCGGCGCTCCGGCGCGCCCTCGTCCGGGGACGGACACGGGCCGGGGCCCGCGGGCCCGGTCGTGCCCTGTCTGATGGTGAGGATGGCCAGACCGGACACGGCGAACGTGGCCGCGTCCGCCCAGACCGCCCCCTGGTAGCCGAGAGCGGCGATGAGCACACCGGCCACGGCCGGGCCGGCGAGGCTCATCAGGTTGTCGCCCATCTGCATCCAGGAGTTGGCGCGTTCCAGGTCCCGGTCCCGCACCAGGCGCGGCACCAGCCCCTGGAAGGCCGGGTAGTACAGCGGCTCCACGCACGCCAGCAGGAACGCGAGTGCGTACACCAGCAGGACGGAGGAGGCGCCCGATGTCACCGCGAGCGCGAGCAGCCCGGCCAGCGCCGTCGCCGTCAGGTCCCCGATGACCAGGATCCGCCGGCGGTCGAACCGGTCGGCGAACACCCCGCCGGGCAGGGAGAGCACCAGCAGCGGCGCGTACTCCAGCGCGTACACCACGGCCGTGTTCAGCGCCGAGCCGGTCAGCTCGAACACCATCAGCGGCAGCGCCAGCCGGTAGATCCAGTTGCCCAGCCCCGACACGACGAACGCGAACAGCAGGAGTTCGTACGGGGCCCCCAGCCGCCGGCCGGAGGCCACCTCGCCGTCCGTGCTCACCCCGTCACCTCGCGGATCAGGCCGGTCACGGCCGTACGCCAGGGGCGGAGGTAGAAGTGGTCGCCGGGGAACATGCGCACCGAGACCGGGCCGGACAGCTCCTCCCGCCAGGCCTCCAGCTGGGTGAGGGGGATCGGGTCGTCCGTGCCGCCCAGCACGGTCGCCGGCACCGCGAGCGGCCCGGCACCGGGAGCCCGGTACGTCTCCCGGTACGTCTCCAGGACCTCGTAGTCGGCCCGGAAGTACGGCAGCACGAGACCGCGCAGCTCGGGGTGGTCGCGCAGTTCCGCCGGCACCCCGCCGTGCCGGCGGTCCACGACCCTCAGGAACTCCTCCTCGGGCAGGTCGTGGATGCTTCCCTCGTACGCCACCAGCCCGGGCGCGGGACGCGCGGAGAGGAACAGGTGGCGGGGTACCGGACGCCCGGCCGCAGCCAGGGCGCGGGCCACCTCGAAGCCGACCAGGGCGCCGAAGCTGTGGCCGAAGTAGACGGCCGGCAGGTCGGTGCGGACCTGTCCGGTCAGTTCCTCCACCAGGGGTCCCATCCGGGTGTGCGGTGCCTGCCTGGCCCGGGCGCCGCGGCCGGGGAGCTGCACGGCGCAGACGTCGACGTCCTCGGGCAGGTAGCGGTGCCAGCGGCTGAACTCGGCGGCGGTGCCTCCCGCGTGGTGGAAGCAGTACAGCCGGACCCGGGCGGCAGCACGCCGTTCACCGCGCACCACCCAGTGCTCGTCGCCGGAGGGCGCCGGAGTCGGTGCCGGGGTCGGTGTCCCCGGTGGCGTCGCGGTCACCGGCCCTCCCCCGCCTGGCGGCGCAGCTCACCCGCGAGTGCCTCGATCGTCGGGAACTCGAACAGCACGCCGATGCTCAGCTCTACGCCGAGCCGGTCCCTGACCTCGGAGATCAGACCGACGGCGCTGAGGGAGTCACCGCCCAGGGCGAAGAAGTCTTCGTCGTGCCCGACGGCGTGCATGCCGAGCGCGGCCTGCCAGACCTCTTCCAGGACCGCCGTGACGTCCTGCCCCGCGGTCCGGCCCGCGGGCGGTGCGGTCCGCTCCTGCGAAGCCGGCTCGGCGGGGCCGGTGGGCTCGGCGGGCCGGCCGGCGGCCGCGGGCGCGACGGGCGCGTCCGGCGGCGCGGTCGCGGCGGGGGCGGGCGTGACGGCCGGGGTGACGGGCTCCAGCGGCACCGGCCCACCGTCCCGGAACGGGCGTACCGCGACCTGCCGGGCGGGGCGCTCCGCCAGGATGTCGAAGAGCAGCGCCACTCCCTCGCCGGGCGGAATGCCGTCCGAGGACGGCAGCCCGGAGACCGGGGCGCCGGCGGCCCCGGGGTCGCCGAAGGCCGCGGAGTCGTCGGCGCCTTCCTGGTCCCCCGTGCTCGCCCCGGCGCCGTCGGGTGCCTCGAACGGGTTGCCCTCCACCTTCCGCATGGTGAAACCCCGGACGGTGACGGCCGCCACCCCGTCGGTGCGCACGAGGTCGATGTCGGCGACGAGGACGCCGCTGCCGCCGCGGACCTGCCGGACGTGCGCGGCGAACGCGCCGGGAAGGTCGCCGTACACCGTGATCTCGCCGTACAGCAGCGGCAGGTGGTGGTCGTGCTCGCGGCGGCGGGTGAGCGCCGTCGCGCTGTCCAGCAGCGCCGGGTGCAGCGCGTGGTCGTCGAGCTCGGTGTGGAACCGCGGGTCGAGGCAGAGGGTGGCGAGCTGTTCGTCGGCCGAGCGGCGCAGCTCCGCCACGTTCAGCCAGTGCGGGCCCAGTTCGGCGAGGTCGCCTGCGCCGGTGGCCTCGACCGTCTCGGTCATGCGTGTGGACACGGCCGCCAGGTCCACCCGGGGCGGGACCTCGTCGCGGGCCGTCTCCACCCGGCCGGAGGAGTGCACCGTGGACCCCGTCCGCACCGTGAAGTCCCAGTGGCCGTCGCGGGGTTCGAGGGTGACAAGGGCGCGGCGGGTTCCGTCGACGTACAGCGGCCGGCGGAACACCACCTCGCGCAGCCGCACCGGCGCCCCGGTGAGTTCGGGCAGCAGGTCGCGGGCGGCGCGGACGACGAGGTCGAGGTGGCCCGTGCCCGGCAGGACGGCCCGTCCGCCGAAGCGGTGCTCGTCGAGCAGCCAGTGCTCCTCGGAGAGTTCCCGCTCGTACACCAGGGCCTCCGGGCGGCGGCCGGTGGTCCAGGAGGACAGGGGTTCGCCGCTGCCCGGGTCGACGGCGGAGCGGGCGGCCATGCCGACCGAGGCCCAGCTCGGCCAGTTGACGCTGACGACGCGCTGCCGGGACACGGCCGCGTGTGCGTCGAGGAAGGCGTTCGCCGCGGCGTAGTCGGCGCTGCCGACCAGGCCGCCGATGGAGGCGCGGCTGGAGAAGGAGGCCAGGAAGTCGAGCGGGGGCCGGTCGGCGAAGACCCGTTCGAGGACGAGGGTGCCGAGCACCTTGGGCCGCAGCACCGCCCGTACATCCTCGGGGGTACGGAAGGCGATCATGCCTTCGCCGGGCAGTCCGGCGGCGTGCAGGACGCCGTGGACACGGCCGGCGGTGCGCTCCACACGGTCGACCAGATCGCGCAGCGACGCCTCGTCGGTGACGTCGGCGCGCTCGGCGAGCACGCGCGCGCCGAGCCGCTCCAGTTCCCCGACCACGGGTGCCGCCGCGTCGGTGAGTCCGGAGCGGCCGGTCAGGACGAGCGTGGGGGCGAGGCCGGTCTCGGCGAGACCGCGGGCGACGGCCAGACCGAGGCCGCCGAATCCTCCGGTGACGAGATAGGTGCCGCCCGGGCGGACGGGGGGCTCGGTGGCGGGCCGGTGCGCGAGCGGCACCTCCGCCGGTATCCAGCGGCGGTCGCCGCGCAGGGCGACGACCGGGGGCCAGTCCCCCTCCTGGATCTGATGGGTGACCAGGTCGTCGTCGGTGCCCGGTGACACGTCGAGGAAGAGGCAGGCGGCGTTGGGCAGTTCGAGCGGAACGGTCCGGGCCAGCCCGGCCAGGGCCGCCTTGGCGGGGTGCAGGGGTTCACCGCCGGAGACGTCCGCGCCCCGCGCGGTGAGCATCAGGAAGCGGGGCGCGCGGCGCAGCCGGGAGCTGCGGGCGACGGTCCGGACGACGTCGTAGGCGCTCTCCACGCCGTCGGCGAGCTGCTGCTCCGCGGTGTCCACGGTGGCCTCGGGCCACGGCCCGGCGGCGAGGGCGTGGACGTACAGGGCGGGTTCGTCGCCGCGGGCGAGCAGGTCGTCCAGGACGGCGCTCAGGGTGCGGGGGCGGGCGGGCACCACCCGGTGACCGGCCCGGCCGAGGATGCCGGTGACGTGGCGGGCGGCGTCGGGGTCGTCCGGGAGCAGGGTGAGCGCGACGGTGCCGCGGTGCCGTGGCGGGCGGGGGCCGAGGGGGATTTCGCGCCAGCGGATCAGTGACAGCGGGGAGGGCGTGGCCGGCGTGGTGTGCGGGGCCGGTGCCTGGGGCCCCGCTTCGGCGGCGGCCCCGGTGCGTTCCGCGTCCCGGCCGGGGGTCCGCTCCTGCGCCGGCTCGGCCGCGGCCGGGTGCGCCGCGGTGGCTTCCGGCTCGGGCGGGGGCGGGCTGATCCAGTGCCGCTCACGCTGGTACGGGTAGGCGGGCAGGGCGATCCGGTGCAGCGGGCGGGACGGCCCGACGGCCTCCCAGCGCAGGTCGTGGCCCTCGGTCCACAGGGCGCCCGTGGCGGCGAGGACGGCGGTGCGGTCGTCGCCGGGGCCGAGGGTGGGGACGGCGAGGCTGCCGTTGCCGTGGCCGCGGACCAGTGCGGTGAGGGCGCGGCCGGGGCCGGCCTCCAGTGTGGTGAGCCGCCGTCCGCCGAGGAGCCGGGTGAGGGCGGGCCCGAAGAACACCGGTGTGGTGAGCTGACCGGCCCAGAAGGCGGGATCGACCGCCTGTTCGTCGGTGAGGGGCTCGCCGGTGGCGGCCGAGACGACGGGAATCGTGGGCGGGGACAGCGTCACTTGGTCGAACGCCTCCAGGAACCGCTCGGCGGCGAGTGTCATGGACGGCGAGTGGAAGGCGTGCGACGTGTCGAGCCGCTTGGCCCGGACGCCGGCGGCGCGGACCCGTTCGGCGAGGGCCTCGATCGCGTCCAGGGCGCCCGCGAGGACGGTCTGCCGGGGGCCGTTGACGGCGGCGAGGGCGACTTCGTCACCAAGCAGGTCCCGGATCTCCTCCTCGGGGAGGGAGACGGCGAGCATGGCCCCGGGCGGCATGGCCTGCATGGCCTGGCCGCGGGCGGTGACCAGGCGCAGGCCGTCCTCCAGGCCGGTGACGCCGGCGACCATGGCGGCGACGAGTTCGCCGACGCTGTGACCGAGGAGGGCGGTGGGGGTGACGCCCCGGGCCCGCCACATGGCGGCCAGGGAGCAGCCGACGGCGGCCAGCAGCGGCTGGACGTACTCGGTGCGGGTGAGCAGTTCGGCGGCGTGCGGTCCGCGCCAGGCCGGTTCCAGGTCCACGCCGAGGGCGGCCACGATGTCCAGGCACTGGTGCATCGTCTCGGTGAACGCGGCGTCATGGCCCAGGAGTCCGGCGGCCATGCCGGGGCGCTGGGAGCCCTGGCCGGGGAAGAGCAGGGCGACCGGCCGGGCGGCGGCGCCCTCGGCGGCGCGGATCACGCCCCGGCCCTCGGGGTCGGCGAGCAGGTCCACGGCCTCACGGGCGGTGCCGGCGACTGCGGCCCGGCGCAGCGGATGGACGGTCCGGCCGAGCCGCAGGGTGGCCGCGGTGTCCGCGAAGCCGTCCTCGCCGTGCCAGGTGAGGTGCCGGGCGAGCCGGGCGCGTACCTCGGGTTCGGCGGTGTCGGTGCGCGCGGACCAGACGAGCAGTTCGGGGCCGTCGGCGGGCGTGCGCGGCCGGGCCGGGGGCGCCTGTTCCAGGATGACGTGGGCGTTGGTGCCGCCCACGCCGAAGGAGCTGACGGCGGCGGTCCTGCCCCGCTCGCCGGTGACGGGCCACACGTCGCGCCGGGCGACGACGCGGAACGGTGTGGCATCGAGGTTCAGCTTGGCATTGGGCTCGGTGAAGTGGGCGGTGGGCACGAACTCGCCGTGCTCCATGCACAGCACGGTCTTGACGAGTCCGGCGACTCCGGCGGCCGGTCCGAGGTGGCCGATGTTGGACTTGACGGAACCGAGGGCGACGGCGGACGGGGTGGGGCCGTCGCCCGCCAGGAAGCGGTAGGCGGAGGTCAGGGCCTCGATCTCGATGGAGTCGCCGATGTCGGTGCCGGTGCCGTGGGCCTCGACGTAGTCGATGTCGGCGGGCGTGAGGCCGGCGACGGTCATCGCCTCGACGACGGCCCGCATCTGGCCGTCGACGCCGGGCGCGCTGAAACTGACCCGGTCGGAGCCGTCGTTGGTGACGGCCGAGCCCCGGATGACCGCGCGGACGGGGTCGCCGTCGGCCAGCGCGTCGGACAGCAGCTTCAGCACGACCACACCGCCGCCGTTGCCGAACACCGTGCCGTTGGCCCTGGCGTCGAAGGGGCAGCAGAAGCCGTCCTGCGAGAAGATGCTGCCGGGTGCCCAGCGGTAGCCGTGACCGTAGGGCAGCTCGATCTCCGCGCCGCCCGCCAGCGCCGTCTCGCACTCGCCGGCGCGCAGCGCCTCGCACGCCAGGTGGACGGCGACGAGGGAGGTGGAGCAGGCGGTGGCGACGGAGAGGGCGGGTCCGGTGAGGCCGAGGCGGTAGGAGACGGTGCTGGCGACGTAGTCGTTGTTGTTGTAGATGTCCAGGGACAGCGCGCCGGCCCGGGCGGCGAGTTCCTTGTTGGCGCGGATGTTGAACTCGGCGTACCGGTTGGAGGCGGCGCCGCCGTACACGCCGACGGTGCCGGGCACGGCGAAGGGGTCGTAGCCGGCGTCCTCCAGGGCGGAGTGGGCCAGTTCGAGGAAGAGACGCTGCTGCGGGTCGCGCATGGCGGCCTCGCGCGGGGTCATCCCGAAGAACTCGGCGTCGAAGCGGTCGGCGTCGGCGAGGAGCGGGACCCGGCGGACGTAGTGCGGGTCCGTCAGCAGGCCTTCGCTGACGCCCGCGGCGCGCAGTTCGTCGTCGCTGAGCGTGCTGAAGCAGTCGGCGCCCTCGGACAGGGCGTGCCAGAACCGTTCCACGTTCTCCGCGCCGGGGAACCGGCCGGCCATGCCGATGACGGCGACGGGTTCGGCGGTGCGTCCGGGCTCGGGGTGCTGCGACGGGTTCATCGCTGGGTGGTCCTCTTCTGGTCGTTCAGGCGTCGTCGGACGGCGCGCCGCACGGCGGCGACTCCGGTGAGCGAGGCGGGGCGTACGGATGCGGTCGGGGTGGGGCCGCCGGCGACGGGGGCGGTGTCGCCGCGCAGGTGCCGGGCGAGGAGCCGGGCGTTGGGGAAGCGGAACAGGTCGACGATCTCGACGCTGAGACCGTCCGCCCGCAGCCGCTCGTGCATGCGCAGCAGGGACAGGGACGTGAGGCCGGCGTCGAAGAAGTTGGTGGTCGCTTCGGGCTGCGCGGGCGGGCCGGGCCGGTCGCCGAAGCCACCGTCCGCGGCACCGCCGGACGCGAGGAGCTGTTCGCGCAGGGCGGCGAGGACGCGTTCCTCTACGGCCGACGGCGACCGCTCGGCGCGCGCATCGCCGGTCCCGGCGACCGCGTCGGCGGTGGCGGTGGCGGTGGCGGTGGCGGTGGCGGCGCGGACGTCGACCTTCCCGTTGTGGTCGAGGGGCAGTTCGCCGAGGACGACGATCCGGCCGGGTACGGCCCACGCCGGCAGGACCGCGCCGAGCTCGTGGCGCAGTTCCTCGGCGAGGGCGGGGCTCGCGCCGGGCGCGGCGACGAGGGCGGTGATGCCGGTGCCGGTGGGTACGGCGACGCAGCTCACGACGGACTCGTGGGCGAGGAGCACGGTCTCGATCTCGGCCGGTTCCAGCCGGTGCCCGCCGACGGACAGCTGCCGGTCGCGGCGCCCGACGAACTCGATGTGCCCGTCGGGCGTGTAGCGGCCGAGGTCACCGGTGCGGTACGAGGTGACGCCGGGCTCGCCGTACGGGTCGGGGCCGAACGGCGAGGGGTCCTTCGCCGGGTGGGTGCGCAGCGCGAGGCCGCGACCGCGCACGACGATCTCGCCCAGCTGGCCCACCCCGGCGCCCTCGACGACCAGTTCCCGCCAGGGGCTGGTGGCGGCCACCGGCACCCCGGCCCGGTCGCGCCTGCGCCGCACCGGGTCGCCGGCCGGGTCGTGCCAGCGCAGCCAGGAGCTCAGCTGCGGGGTCTCGGTGGTGCCGTAGCCGTGGTGGATCTCGGCGCGGGGGGCGACGCGGCGCAGTTCACGGGCGACCGCGTCGGTCAGGAGTGCGCCGGACAGCACGATCTGCCGCACGTGCTCCAGGCGCCGGCCTGCGGCACGGGCGGCGGAGGCGAGGAGCCGGGCGAGCCCCGGTGTGGCGTGCAGGTGGGTGATCCGCTGTTCGGCGATCTGGTCGACGACGGCGTCGGGATCGGTGGCGGCGGGCAGCTGGAGGCTGCCACCGCTGGTGAGCGGGACGAGGATGTCGCGCAGGACGGGGTCGTGCCCGGGGGCGGACAGCATCAGGAAGCGGTCGTCCGGTCCATGGCCGAACGCCTCACGGTAGTGGTGCAGCGCCTGCGGGAGGGCGTCGCGCGGGGCGAAGACCACGCTGGGCTCACCCGTGGTGCCCGAGGTGCACAGGGCGTGTCCGCAGTCGAGGGGCCGCGGCTCGGTGGTGGGGCGGGGCAGGTCGGGGCCGGTGAGGACGGGCACGGGCCAGTCGGGGCCGCCGGGGGCCAGCACGGCCTCGGCCCCGGAGCCGGTCAGGGCGGCCAGCAGCCGGCGGTCGGGCAGCGTGGCGTCCACCAGGGTGACGGCGCACCCGGCGTGCCAGGCGGCGAGGAGTTCTTGGACGGTGGCTTCGGTGCGGTCGCCCGGGAGCAGCACCATACGGCCCGACCAGCCGGCGGCGCGCAGCGCGTCGGCGCGGTCCGTGACGGCCCGGTGGAGCTGACGGTACGTCAGCTGACCACCGGGCCCGCTCAGCGCCGTGCGGTCCGGGTGCTGTGCGGCTGCCCGGGTGAACGCCTCGGCCACGCCGGGGAGTTCGGGTACCGGGGCGAAGGTCGCGTGGGGCCGGTCGCCGCCGAGCGGCCAGCGGGCCGGTGCCCGGTCGAGGGCGTCCGGGATCGCGTGGAGAAGCCGGACCACCTGATCCAGCAGGTGTGCGGCCGTCTCCCGGTCGAAGACGTCGCGGGCGTGCACCAGACGCAGCCGGTAGCCGGCGGAGTCGGTGCGGCGCAGGTAGAGGCCGAGGTCGAACAGGGAGCCGGTGGTGTCGGGCTCGACCTCGGTGGCCGCCGCTCCGTCGAAGGCAGGTGCCGGGGCGGCGTGGGTGAGGTCGTTGAACCACACCTGGTACAGCGGGTTGCGGCTCAGGTTGCGGGGCAGGCCGAGGGCCTGCACGATGCGTTCGAAGTCGGCCCCGGCGTGCGCGTGGGCGTCGAGCATCGCGTCGGACACCTGGCGTACGAGCCCGCCGAAGCGGCCCTCACCGGCGACGTCGATCCGTACGGGCAGGGTGTCGATGAGGAAGCCGATGACATCGTCGCCGGGTCCGCCGTCCCGGGAGGACCACGGCACGCCGACGACGACCTCGTCCTGGCCGCTCCACGAGGTGAGCACGGTGGCGAATGCGGCGAGGACGACGGCGACGGGCGTGACCCCGAGGTCGCGCGCCACCTCGTCGAGGCGGCGCGCGGCGGTGCCGGGCACGGTGGCGTCGACGGCGCCGCCCTCGAAGGTGGTGACGGCCGGACGGCGCGCCTGGAAGGGCAGGCCGTGCGCGCGCGGGGCGTCGCGCAGCCGTTCCGTCCAGTAGGCGAGGTCCGCCTCCTCGGCGGCTGCGTCGGCGCGCGCGGCCCGCTCCGTGAGCAGGTCACCGAACTGCGGCGGTGCGGTGTCCGCGGCGCGGCCGTCGTAGGCGGCGGCGAGGTCCGCGAGGAACAGGTCCACGGACCGCTGGTCGGCGATGGCGTGGTGCAGCACGGCGACCAGCAGGGCGTCGCCGTCGGTGCCGCTGACGCAGTGGACGCGCAGCAGCGGCGCGGTGTCCACGCGCAGCGGTTCGGCCGCCGCCTCGGCCGCGAGCGCGCGGCAGCGCTCCTCGGTGAGCGGCTCGTCCACCGCGCTGACCTCGAGCGGCGGTTCGAGGTGCGCGGCGACCTCCTGGTACGGCCCGGACTCGTCGACCGCGATGCGGGTGCGCAGCGACTCGTGCCGCGCGACGACGACCGCGAGGGCGGCACGGAGCCGGCCGGTGTCGAGGCCGCCCGCAACGCGCAGCGCGGCGACCACGTTGTAGGCGCTGAGCTGCTGGTAGAGCTGCTCCATCAGCCACAGCCTGCGCTGGCCCCCGGAGACCGGGGCGCGGGCGGGGTCGGGCCGCCGCGCCAGGGCCGCGCCGTCGGCGGCCGGCTCGGCGCCGGGCCCGTCGCCGGGCCCGGCCGGGTCCGGTATGCGGGCGCGCAGGGCGGCGAGGGTCATGCGGTCGCGCAGCAGTTCGGCGAGGGTGACGCGCACGCCGTAGGTGCGCAGGAGTTCACCGCGCAGCCGGACGGCGGCGAGGCTGTGCCCGCCGAGCGCCAGGAAGTCGAGGTCCTCCTCGACGGTGTCGAGGCCGAGCGCGTCGGCCCACAGCCGGGTCAGCGGGTCGCTGCCGCTCGGGCCGGTGTCGGCGTCGCGCGGGGCGAGGAGTTCCGTGGCGCGCCGCCGCAGCGCCACCCGGTCCTGTTTGCCGCTGCCGGTGAGCGGCATGGTCTCGAGGGTGACGAAGTGGCTGGGCACGTACGCCGAGGGCAGCCGGGCGGCCACATGGGCGCGCAGTTCCTCCTGCCAGGCCGGCCCGGTGCCGGGCCCGACGGGGCGCACGAACGCCACCAGGCGGGGCGCGCGGTCACCGCCGGCGACGACCGCGCACTCGGTGACGCCGGGATGGTCACGCAGGACCGTCTCGACCTCGCCCGGCTCCACCCGCACGCCCCGGATCTTGACCTGCTCGTCGATGCGGCCGTGGTAGCGGATCTGTCCGTCCGTGACGCTCACCAGGTCGCCGGTGCGGTAGACGTGGTCCACCCCGCTGCCGGCGGGCGCGCGGACGAAGGCCTTCCGGGTGAGGTCCGGGCGGCTGACGTAGCCCAGGGCCAGCGGTGCGCCGCCGATGCACAGTTCGCCGGTGGCGCCGTCGGCGACCGGCCGGCCCTGCTCGTCGAGGACGAGGAGCACGCAGTTGTCGACGGCCCGGCCGATGGGGACCTCGTCCAGGCCGGCCGGGTCGGCGGGGGCGTCCCAGTAGGTGACCTCGATGGAGGCCTCGGTGGGGCCGTAGAGGTTGTGCAGCCGGACGGGCAGGGTCTCCAGGCAGGTTCGGGCCAGGGCGGGCGGGAGGGCCTCGCCGCTGCAGAAGACGTGGCGGAGGCTGGTGCAGTCGCCGGACCCGGGCCAGCGCAGGAACTCGTCCAGCATCGAGGGCACGAAGTGGCAGACGGTGACCTGGTGTTCGACGACCGTCTTGATGATCGCGGCGGGGTCGGCGTGCTCGCCCGGTCCGAGGAGGACCAGCCGGGCCCCCACGATCAGCGGCCAGTAGATCTCCCAGCCGGAGACGTCGAAGGTGTAGGGGGTCTTCTGCAGGACGCGGTCGGCGGCGGTGAGCCCGTAGTGGCGCTGTCCCCACAGCAGCCGGTTGGTGACACCGCCGCTGGGCACCAGGACGCCCTTGGGGGTGCCGGTGGAGCCGGAGGTGAAGAACACGTTGACGGGCTGGTCCGGGGCCACGGGCCGCAGTGGCGCCGGGACGTGGCTGTCGTCGGTGCCGGCCGCGAGGGGGACGATGTCCAGCAGGTCGACGCCGTCCGGGCCCTGCCAGGTGCTCAGCGGGCCGGTGGTGCCGACCACGAGTGCGGGCCGGGCCGTGTCGAGGATGAGGGCGAGCCGTTCGGCGGACTCGTCGGTGGCGAGCGGCAGATAGGCGTAACCGGCCTTGAGGACGCCGAGGAGCGCGGCGACCAGGTACGGGCTGCGGTGGGCGAGGACGGCGACCGGCCGGTCCTCGGGCAGGCGGCGGCTCAGCAGTTCGGCGGCGAGCCGGTCGGAGACCCGCTCCAGTTCGCGGTACGTCCAGGTCGCCTCGGCGCCGACGCAGGCGACGGCGTCGGGGGTGCGGTCGCTGACCGCCCGGATCAGTCCGGGAATGCCGTAGGGGGCCGAGTGGTCGACGGATGGTCCACGCAGGGCGTGGCCCGGGTGGTCGTCGTGAGGGTGCATGGCGGAAGTCCCCGTAATCCTGCGGTGTTGCTGCGTATGTGGTCGGGTGGCCCAGGTGCGGCCGGGTGTGGTGCCGGGTCAGCCTGTCGCGGCCTCTTGCGACAGCTGTGGTGCCGGTGGTGTCCGGACGGTGAGGCGGCGCACGCTGGAGCTGCACAGGGCCAGCGCGGTCGCCGTGCCGATCAGGAGCGCGCCGCAGAGCAGGGTGGTACGGACGGAGGTGTGGAGGGCGAGCGGCCCGGCCGTCATCTCCCCGAGGGGGATGGCCACGAACGATCCCAGGGCGTCGTAGGCGTAGACGCGGGCGAGTCGTTCGGACGGGATGTTCTCCTGGAGGGACACGTCCCAGGCCACCGCCAGCTGTTCCAGGGCGAGGCCGTTGACGAACATCGTGGCGGCCAGCAGGACCGGGTGCGCGGTGGCGGCGAGGGCGAGCAGTGGCAGCGCCTCGAACACACCCACCGCGGCGCCGAGTCGCAGGGCGTGCCGCGGCTGGACACGGGCGGCGAGGACACCGCCCGCGAAGGCTCCGGCCGTCTGGGCGGCGAGGAGCAGCCCCCAGGTGGTACGGCCGAAGGAGGCGTCGGCGATGGTGGGGCCGAGGACCTGCAGGCCGCCCGCCACGACCGCGTTGATGACGAGGAACTGCAGCACGACGACCCACACCCAGGTGCGGGAGACGAACTCGGCCCAGCCCTCGCGGAGTTCGGCGAGCGGGCGGACCGGGCCGCCGGCCGCCGGGGCGGCCGTGCCGGTGACTTGGATGCCGGTGAAGCAGAGCCCCGCGACCAGGAAGACGGCGGCGTTGACGGCGATGCCCCAGCCGGAGCCGGCCACGCCGACGACGATGCCGCCGCAGGACGCGCCGACGACCATGCCCGCGTTGACGGCCATCCGCGCCAGCGCGTTGGCCTGCCGGATCATGGCCGGCGGCACGGTCTGCGGCACCAGCGCGGCGGCGGCCGGCAGGGACAGCGCCGCGACCGCGCCGTTGATGACGCTGAGCACGACCAGGACCGGTACGGAGGCGAAGCCGAGCAGCACGCTCACCGCGATGAGTGCCTGGACCCCTGCCGCAGCCGTGCTCGCGCCGTACAGCACCAGCCGCCGCGGCAGCCGGTCGGCGATCACCCCGCCGAACAGCAGGAGCACGACGTTGGCCACCGACCGGGCACCCACCACGATCCCGAGGTCCACCACCGAACCGGTGAGGTCGAGCACGGCGAAGGACAGCACGATCGGCGCCATGGCGTTCGCGACGTACGTCGCCATGCGCCCGCCCGCCAGCGCACGGAAGCTGCGCTGCCGCAGCGGGTCCAGCAGCGTCGGTGCGCGGCCGGCGTCGCTCATCGTGCGGCCACCCGGTGTGGGGGGCGGTCCACGATCAGCACGCCGTTGGACGCGGCGCCCTGGTGCGTGTTGATGATGGGGCCCTGCCGGGGGGTGCCGTGGCGTACGTACGTGCCGGACAGCCGGCGGCCGTACATCATGGGGCCGAGCACGAACGGCACCGCCTCGGTGCGGGCTTCGCCGGTGGTCTCGTGCACGAATTCCAGGGTGACGAGGTCGCCGACCACCACCTCCTGGAGAACATGGGTGTCGTGCGGGGCGGCGTCCAGGACGAGTTGGCGCCAGCGCGCCCCGGTGACGGAACCGCCCGGGACGACGCCCGTGCCGCCGTAGCCGTCGCCGGGCTTGAGGACCAGGCGGGTCCGGTCCTCGCCGAGGCGGTCGGCGCGGGCGAACGTGGTGCGCGGGATGTGGCGGAGCACGAAGTCCCGGTCCTGCGGGGAAAGTTCGGGAAGGTCCTCCCAGATCCAGGCGAGGACGCGCTTGTCGCTGACCGGGCTGGTCGCCTCCGGCGTGTACATCCGGGCCGTGCCGGCGCGCAGCGCGCCGGCCAGGGCGTCGAGGCCGGGGCCCTGCTGCTCCGCGGGCAGGAAGAGGCGGAAGACGCCGTGGGCGATCTGGTCCCCCGCCCGCAGCCGCCGCTCCTCGTCCAGGGTGAGCAGCTCCAGGGGGTGGCCGACGACGGCGATGCCGTGTTCCTTGCCCCGCTCGGCGAGCGGGGCAAGGAACGAGATGAAGGCGTCCGGGTCCGCGATGGCGTCCATTCCGTCCTCCCGGAAGACGGGGACGACGAGGCAGGAGCCCTCCGCGAGACCCAGGAAGGAGGTCAGTTCGGTGCAGAACGCGTCCAGGGACGACGGCGGGGTGCGCAGCGCGACGGTGCCGGTCGCGGCGGGCAGCCCGGCGGCGTAGAGCTCCTGGAACTGTGCCGCGATGAGGTCGCCCTCGATGGCGCCGCCCACCGCGCCGTCGATGTTGAGTTCGAGGACCCGGGGCACTCCGCGTTCGACCATCACGTCGGCGCGTACCGAGGTCAGCAGTTCCTCGCCGAGCGGTGCGGCGGGGTCGAGCAGGGGGAACTGGTCGCGGGGCATGCCGAGCGCGTCGAGGAGGGCGCCCGCGCTCGCCGCCCGCCGCCGGCAGGCGTCGAGGACGAGCCCCGCCGCCCGGTCCGCGACGGCGCCGACCTGCGCGTAGGCGTCCGGTCCGAACATCAGCGGGCGGAGGGGGTTCCAGGTGTCGGCGCCGCGCGGGACGCCGGCGTGGGCGTGCCGCCAGTGATCCCTGCCGTGGGTGTCGAGGGCGCGGCGGACGTCCTCGGGCAGGGTGTCGTACAGGTCGACGACGGGGGTGCCGGTCATGGTGTGGACCTCCATGCCCGGTAGGCGGGCAGGAGGCCCAGCTCGGCCTGGCGGTAGGTGCGGACGAGTTCCCCGACCACCGGGTTGTCCGGGTCGAACTCGGTGTCGTCCACGCAGCGGACGGGGCGCACGCCGCCCGCCGTACTGGCCACGCAGACGGCGTCGCAGGCCAGCAGTTCGCGCGGCTCCAGGCGGGTGCGCACCACCTCATGGCCGAGGTCGCGGGCGATGTCGACGACGGACGCCACGGTGATGCCGTCGAGTGCCGCCTCGGAGTCGGGTACGAGGACGGTGCCCGCACGGACGCCGAAGACGTTCTGCACGGAGCATTCGGCGACGGCGCCGGTGTCGTCGAGCAGCAGGGCGTCGTCGTAACCGCGCCGCCTGGCGTCGGCCCAGGCGATCCGGGAGTTGAGGTAGGCGGCGGAGACCTTGGCCTTGGTGGGCAGGGACCGGGGGCTGATCCGGGTGACGGTGGACAGGGTCAGCCGGGGCCGCTGGGCGCGGACCTGCTCGTCGAAGTGGGCGACGTCGAAGGCGAGGACGGCCACGTCGGCGACGGCGCCGGGCTCGGCGAGGCCGAGCACGCCGTCGCCCAGGAGGGCGAGGGGCCGCAGGTAGGCGCGGCGCAGACCGTTGGCGCGGAGCGTGTCGTGGCAGGCGGCGGCGAGTTGCCCGGCGGTCAGGTCCAGGCTCGTGCCCACCAGCCGGCAGGACTCGGCGAACCGGGCGAGGTGTTCGTCGAGCCGGAAGATGTGGTGGCCCGAGTCCCCGTCGGGAAAGGCGGAGATCCCCTCGAAGACGGTCAGGCCGTAGTGGAGGCTGTGGTTGGCGAGGGTCAGCGCCGCGTCGGCGGCGGGGACGAGTCCGCCCCGCCACCACATCAGCTTCGCGGGTTCGTTCATGAGGTCAGTCCTTGTCGCGGCGGGTGAGGATGCGGCACAGGGCGTCCCCGACCTCGTGGGTGCGGGCGGTGCCGCCCAGGTCGGGGGTGACCGTGCCGGAGGCCAGCACCTGGTCGACGGCGTGCTCCACGGCGGTGTGGGCCTCGCGCAGCCCCATCCGCTCCAGCAGGAGGGAATAGCTGAGAACGCAGGCCACGGGGTTGGCCCGCCCGGTGCCGGCGATGTCGGGGGCACTGCCGTGCACCGACTCGAAGACGCCGAGGAAGGCGTCGTCCCCGGGGTCGTAGCTGGCCGACGGGGCGATGCCGAGGCCGCCGGCGAGCTGGGCCGCCTCGTCGCTGAGGATGTCACCGAAGAGGTTGGCGGCGACGATCACGTCGAAGCGGGACGGGTCCCGGATCAGTTCCATGGCGGCGGCGTCGACGTAGAGGTGGTCGTGTACGACGTCGGGGTAGGCGGCGGCGACGGCCCGGAACCGCTCCTGCCAGAGCGGGCCCGCGCTGGGCATCGCGTTGCTCTTGTCGACGAGGGTGACCTTGCGGCGGCGGGCGCGGGCCAGGTCGAAGGCCGCGCGCACCGCCCGGTCGACGGCCCCGCGGGTGTGCACGGCGACCTCCATGGCGACGTGCCCGGGCCGGCCGCCGCGCACGGTGCCGCCGACCCCGACATACGTGTCCTCCGTGTTCTCCCGGACGATGAGGAGGTCGACGGAGTCGGTGGACGTCACGTGCTTCAGCGGGCAGTGGTCCAGCGAGCGCAGCCGTACGGGGCGGAGGTTGACACCGAGTTCGAGCTGCTGGCGCAGACCGCCGATGATCTGCCGGGCGTGTGCGTTGTCCGGGACGCGGGGATCGCCGAGGGCACCGAGGAGGACGGCCCGGTAGCGCTCCCTGATGCCCGGGATGTCGATGTCGGTGCCGCCGTGGGCCAGATGGTGGTCGGCGTCGTACGGCAGGATCTCGGTGGTGAGGCCGGTGGCGAAGACGTCGTCGACGACGGCGTGCACCTTCAGCACCTCGGCCATGACCTCGGGGCCGATGCCGTCGCCGGGTATGACGGCGAGGGTTGCGGTCATACGGACGCTCCCGCGGCCCGCTGGGCGAGGGCGAAGGCGACGAGGCCGCCCGCGGTGAGCAGTTGCCGCTCGAACGCGGAGGGCGGCTGCACGGGCGCGGAGGTGCCCCGCGTGAGGTTGAGCAGTTCGCCGCGCTCGTCGTCGACGACGAGCCGGTCTCCCTCGCGGATGCTGTGGGCGAAGTCGCCGACCTCGATCAGCCGCAGGCCGATGTTGAGGGCGTTGCGGGCGAAGATCCGGGCGAAGCTGTGGGCGACGACGAACGGGGTGCCGGCCGCCTTGATACCCATGGGGGCGTTCTCCCGGGAGGAGCCGCACCCGAAGTTCACGCCGCCGACGATGGCCGAACCGCCGAGGTCGTATCCGGTGGCCCGGTAGTGGTCGAGGAAGGCCTCGTTGCCCGCGTGGGCCATGATGTGCTTGCGGTACTCGGCGGGGTCGGGGATCTGGCAGTACACGCTGGGCAGGATGACGTCGGTGTTGACGTGGTCGCCGAAGACCCAGGCCAGGCTGCCGCCGGCGTCGTCCCGGGCGGCGGTGCCGGCCGCCTCCGGGGCGTCGGCCTCCGGGGCGTCGGCGCCCGGGGCGCGGCCTTCGCGGACGGCGTGCACGGCGAAGAGTTCCTCGACGCTCTGGCGCAGTCCCGCCTCGTCCGCGTAGTACGAGGCACGGTCGCCCACGGGTGCCAGGAAACCGGTGAGGGCGGCCTGGGCGGCGACGGCGGGGCTGGCCAGGACGACGGCGGCGTCCACGTCGCCGCAGCGGCCGCGGAAGTTGCGGTTGGAGGTGAACACGGCGACCTCACCGGTGCCGAGGACACCGGACTTGATGCCGATGCAGGGTCCGCAGCTGGAGGACTCGACGTAGCAGCCGGCCTCCAGCAGGACGTCGATCAGGCCTTCCTTCATCGCGGCGCGGTAGGCCTTCTGGGAGGCGGGGATGACGATGGTGCGCACACCGTCCTGGACCCGCTTGCCGCGCAGGGTGTCGGCGACGACGCGCAGGTCCTCCAGGTGGCCGTTGGTGCAGGAGCCGATGAAGACCTGGTCGACGGGGATCCGGCCCTGGTCGTCGGCGCGCGCGGCGAGCGGGGCGACACCCGTCATCAGGTCCTCGCGGCCGGCGTACTCGCCCCAGTGGCGCAGGACGTGCTGGAGCTGGTGGGTGCCGATGGCGTTGTCGGGCGAGAAGGGCAGGGCGACGGTCGGCTCGATCCGGCTCAGGTCGACGTCGATGACCTCCACGTAGTCGGGGTCGTCGTCGTCCACGGTGAAGGCCGGGTACTCGGTGTCGCCCAGGGTGTCGGCCAGGTAGGCGGCGAGGATCCCGTCGGTGGGGAACAGGCCGTACTTGGCGCCCATCTCGACGGCCATGTTGCTGAGCGACAGCCGGTCGTTGACCGCCAGCGAGGCCAGCCCGGGGCCGCCGAACTCCAGGCTGCGGTAGACGGCGCCGTGCACACCGAGCAGCCCGCACAGGTGCAGGGCGACGTCCTTGCCCTGGACGTTCGGGCGCAGCGAGCCGCGGAAGCGGACCAGGGTGGCCTCGGGCACCCGCATCCAGCAGGTGCCGCGGACCAGGGCCATGGCGAGGTCGGTGGAGCCGATGCCGGTGGCGAGGGAGGCGACGGCCCCGGCGGTGCAGCTGTGCGAGTCGGCGCCCACGGCGACATCGCCGGGCCGGATCAGGCCCTGCTCGATGAGGATCTTGTGCTGGATGCCGCCGTCGTAGCCGACGTCGAAGACCCGGATGCCGTGCTCCTTGGCGAACCGCCTCAGCTCGACCAGGATCGACGCCATCGACGCGGTGTGGGTGGGTACGACGTGGTCGAAGACGAACGCCGTCTTCTCCCGCTGCCGGGCGATGCCCTCGGCGATCGAGGTGTCGTCGAACCCGCTGTCGCGGAGGATGTCGAGGGCCCATTTGACGGTCATCTCGCTGCCCCAGCACAGGTCGAAGGGGAGGTCGACGACCTCGCCGGTGCGTACGGGGCGGCCGAGCGCGTGCTGGAAGAGCTGTCGCACGAGAGTCATGACGCGGTGCTTCCCTCCGGGGATCCGAGGAGCTGCCTCTTCAGGCAGTCGAAGACGGTGATGTACGGCTCGATCCGCCGGTGCGCGGCGGGGGACGAGAACCGGATCCAGCCCCGGACCGGTCCGGGACGGCAGCCCCGCAGCCGCTTGGCGTCGGGCGAGCCCATGCCGTAGGCGATGCGCCGGGCGCCGCCCGCCAGGGCGTGCTCGACCAGGTGGTAGAAGGTGAGGTTGAAGTAGGCGCGGGCGGCACCGACGGCCTCGGCGTCGAACCCGAGGAACTTGGGGTGCAGGACACCGCCGCTCTCCAGGCACAGCAGGAAGCCCACGATGCCGCCGGGTCCCTCGGCGCCGTCGCGCCGCACCACGTGCAGGGTGGTACCGAGGGCCTCCGCCTCGAGGAGCATGGTGAAGAGCCGCTCCATCGCCTCGCGTTCGACGGGCAGGCCGTACTTGTCGTGCTGTCCCTCGGACAGTTCCGCGCACCGGGCGACGGTCTCGGGCGCCGGGTCCTTCACCCGCTCGATGCACAGCCCGCTCTCGGCGAACCGGCGGATCTCGGCCCGGACGACGGTACGCCGTTTGCGGTCCAGGCCGAGGACGTAGTCGTCGAAGGAGGTGTGGGGGGCGACGTCGAGGCCGTACTCCAGATCGGAGAGGAACTCCAGGTAGCCGTGGGCGGCGAGGGGATCGCGCAGGGCGTCGCCGGGGCCCGCGTGCCACAGGAAGCAGCGCGCGGGGATCCCCTCGGCGGCGCAGTACTCCTCCACCGCGTCGAGCAGCCGGGTGACGGCCGCGGGGCGGTCGCGGCCCGGCAGCGTGAGAACCTCGCACGCGTAGCCGTAGGGGCTGGTCATGACCAGTGCCGGGTAGGCGGCGGTGCGCGCGTGGGCGGCTTCGGCGTGCACCACGGCGTCGAGCAGCGCGGCGGCCTGCGCCATCTCGGCCGGGGCCCGGTCGCGGGCGAGGGCCTGGCGCAGGTGGTCCCGCTCGTAGTCGCCGAAGAGCGCGCCGACCGGGTCGTGGTAGGGGAAGGCGTCGGGATCGCGCAGCAGCAGGCCCTGGAGCCCGGCGACGGTACGGCCGTCCTGCCGCAGCTGGAAGAGGACCAGCTCGAAGCCGAAGCTCTCCTCGACGGCGCGCAGCCAGTCATGGGTGAGGTAGACCTGTCCCTCGGGGACCAGCGCGTCCCACTCCGCCCGGTCCAGGGCGGACACGGACGTGACGACGGTGACCTCAGTCGGCACGCGCGGTCACGCCCTTCCGGGCGACCACGACCAGGCGGTCCGCCCGGTGGTCGTAGGGCTCGCCGTCGTAGCCGCCGAAGACGTCGACGCGGTCGAAGCCGGCCGTCTCCAGCAGGTGCCGGAGTTCGGCGGCGCTGTAGACGTACAGGGTCATGGAGGCGCGGGCGACCCGGTCGCCGACGAGCGAGAACCAGTCGCTGCGCAGCCGCGACCAGTCGTCCAGGACGGTGTCGCGCTGGATCAGGATCCGGTCGTCGACCTCGGTGAGCGAGACGCGCTCGTCGAGCCGGGCCAGGATCTCCTTGCCGACGACGTCGACGAGGAGCGTGCCGCCGGGCGCCAGGCTGGTGTGCGCGTTGCGCAGCACCTGGAGGTTGTCCTCGGGCCGGTCGAAGTAACCGAAGGACGTGTACATGTTGATCACGGCGTCGAAGGCCTCCGGCTCGGCGAAGTCGAGCATGTCGGCCTCGACGAGCCGCGCCTCGGCACCGGCGTCGCGCAGGGCCGCGTCGGCGGCCTTCAGCAGGGGCGCGCTGCGGTCCACTCCCGTGACGGTGTGCCCGGCCCGGGCCAGCGGCACCGTGAACAGGCCGGGGCCGCAGCACAGGTCGAGGACCCGGGCCCCGGGCGGGAAGCGGAGCAGCGGCGACCCGGCCACGATACGGGCGGCCTCGGCGACGCGTGCCTCGGAGAACAGGTGCGGGTAGAAGTCGTGCCAGAACCCCTCGTCCTCGAACCAGAGGTGGTCGTGCTCTGCCGTCATGCCGTCGGTGCCGTCCGCTCGTGGTAGATCTCGATCATCTGCTTCTCGGTGACGCTGGACTTGGTGCGCACGGAGGCCTCCTTGACGTCGCGCAGGACGTCGCCGAGGACGGTGTCGTCGTAGGCGAGTCCATGGGCGTCCAGGACGTGGGCGACGATGGACTTGCCGGAGTGCTTGCCGATGACGATGCGGCGGGTGTGCCCGACGAGCTCGGGCCGCAGCGGCTCGTAGGCGGTGGAGTCCTTCATCACGGAGGAGACGTGCAGACCGGACTCGTGGGAGAAGGCGTTGCCGCCGACGATCGGCTTCATGGGGCTGACCTCGATGCCGGACAGGCCGGCGATCAGCTCGGACATCGGCTTGAGCCGGGACAGGTCGACGCCGGTGCGGAAGCCGTAGAGCTGGGTGAGGGCCACGGTGACCTCCTCGAGGGAGGCGTTGCCGGCCCGTTCGCCGATGCCGTTGATCGTGCACTGGACCTCGTCGGCGCCGCCGAGGATGCCGGCGACGGTGTTGGCGGTGGCCAGGCCGAAGTCGTTGTGGCAGTGCAGGGACAGCAGCACGCTGATCCGCTCACGCAGGCGCGAGATGAGGGTGCGGAAGGCGTCCGGGGTGGTGGAGCCGACGGTGTCGGCGACTCCGACCAGGTCGGCGCCGCTGTCCTGGGCGAGGACGAGGACCTCTTCGAGGTAGTCGTAGGGGGTGCGGGTGGCGTCCTCGGAGCCGCAGCCGACGAACATGCCGAGGCTCTTGGCGTAGGCGATGCCGTCGGCCATCTCGCGCTTGAGGCGGTCGCGGACGGAGCTGTCGGTGCCACCGAACTTGACGCGCATGTGCACGTCCGAGGTCGGCAGGAAGGTGTAGATGGCGTTCGCGCCGCAGGCCTTGGCGAGGTCGATCTCGGTGCGGTTCGGGCGGCAGAACGCCACGACGCGGGCGCGCAGGCCGAGCGCGGCGATGGCGCGCACGGCGTCCTGGTCGGCCTGCGAGGAGGCGGGGAATCCGGCGTCGATGCAGTCGACGCCCATCTCGTCGAGGAGCTGGGCGATCCGCGCCTTCTCCTCGACGTTGAAGGCGACGCCGCAGGTCTGCTCGCCGTCGCGGAGCGTGGTGTCGCAGACGAGGATCTTCCGGGGCTGCTGTTCGGTCATGGTCACGGTCTCCGACGCGGTCACTTGGCCTCTCCCAGCAGGTAGTCGCGGCAACGGGTGCCGATCACGTCCCCGGTGAACCGGGGGCGGCGGCCGTAGACGACCCAGGTCGTGGTGACGGCTCCGATGTAGCGGTCGAGGCGGAGCGCGCCGTCCGACTGCTCCAGGTATTCGAGGTGGGTGAGCCCGGAGTCGTACCGGCCTTCGAGGAGGTGCCGGCCGACGACGGGCTTCGAGGGTTCGCGGACGACCTCCTCCCACTGGGACGTGTCCACGTATCCGGCGGTCGCGGGCACCAGGCCGAGGGTGCGGGGGCGCGCCACGTCGGCGCGGCTGAGCAGCACGAGTTCCTTCGTCGGGTAGACGAAGGTGTCCACGACGTGGACCTCCCCGAAGTACCGCTCGGTGATGAGGTGCACCTCGGGGTGCGCGCTGCACTGGACCAGGTAGTCGGAGTCGCCGCGGCGGACGCGCTCCAGACCGTCGTGCAGGTCCAGGGTGAGGTCGGTCTTCGCGTCCTTTTCGATCCCCTGGAACGCGAGGTAGTGCGCCACCGCGTTCTCGTGGCAGCTGCCCTCGGGGCCGAGGGTGGTGAACGTCAGGCTCATGGCCGTGCCTCCATGGGCGCCGGTGCGGCGGCGCCGTCGATGATCTCGTCCTCCAGGCGGCATGCCTCGTCGATCAGCAGGCCGGCCAGGGAGCGCATGAAGTCCGGTGCGAGTCCCAGGCGTTCGCCACGGGCCGCGTATGCCTCGCGTACCGTGTGCACCCGCCGGGGCTGCATCATCGGGATGTCGTGGGCGCGCTTGACGTCGGCCACCTCGCAGCAGACGGCCAGGCGCGCCGCGACGAGTTCCGCGATGCGCTCGTCCAGTTCCTCCAGCCGCTCGCGGTAGGGCCGCAGCACGCTGTCGTGGGTCGGGTCGGTCATGCCGCCTCCAGGGCCTGGGCAAGGGCGCGGGCCGCGCCGCGCAGGTTCGGGAGTCCGTACCCGCCCTCCTGGACGAGGACGGTGGGCAGTTGCTGGGCCGCGAGGAGCGCGCCGACGGGGCCGAACACCTCGGGCGGCAGGCTCCAGGAGCCGTGCGGGTCGTCGCGGAGCACGTCGTAGCCGACGGAGACCACCAGGGCGTCGACGTCCGGCCGGCGCAGCCCCTCCAGGGCGTCCTTCACCAGGGCGAGGAACCCCTCGGGGCCCGGGTCGGCCGGAGCGCCGAACAGGCCGGGGCCGGCCGGGAACCGGTAGGGGAAGTCCCGGGCCGCGCTGGAGTGGACGGATGCGAAGGGCAGCGCGGGGTCGTCGCGGACGCAGGCGAGTGTGCCGTTGCCCAGGTGGTAGTCGATGTCGAGGATGCCGACCCGGGCCGCGCCCTCCTCCCGCAGGGTGCGGGCGGCGACCACGGCGTTGTTGAGGAAGCAGTAGCCGCCGTACCAGCCCGGCCCGGCGTGGTGGCCGGGTGGCCGTACGAGGGCGTACGAGGTCTGCTGCCGGCGGCCGGTGAGCTCGGCGGCGGCGACGGCCGCGCCTGCCGCGGCGAGGGCCGCGGGCCACACGGCGCGGGTGACCGGGGTCTCCTGCTCCAGTCCGGGCGCGGCGAACGCGTCGTCGAGGACGCAGTCCTCGGCGTCCGCGGCTGCGTCGCGCAGATGCGCCAGCAGGGCGGGGTCATGGGTCGCGGCGACGAGCCGCTCCGCCCGGGCGAGGGTGTCGGGGGCCGCGGCGGCGAGCCGCGCCCCGCCGTCGCGCAGTCCCTCCAGGATCCGGTGGATGCGCTCGGGCACCTCCTTGCTCGCGGCCCGCGCCCCGGAGGGTTCGACCGTGAACGGCAGCGCTTCGGATTCCTGGGGCACCACCACGTGCAGCGTCATGACAGGTCCTTGATGACACGGGGGCCGATGGCCCGGAAGCCGGACCGTTCGTAGAAGGCCAGGGTGCGGTCGTAGCCCGTGAAGTGCGGTGCGGGCAGGCACACTTCGACGCGCCGGACGCCGTCTGCGGTGCACGCCTTGTCGAGGGCGTCCAGCAGGAGGGCGGCCACGCCGCGCGAGCGCAGCTCGGGGGTCACCCACAGTTCCTGCACCTGGCGGTAGGGCGCGGCGAGGCGGAGCGGGGTCTGGGTCGTGTAGGCGAGGACTCCGACGACCCGCCGGCCGCTGTCGCGGGCCACCAGGACACCCGCACCGTCGCGGCCGGCGATCGCTTCGGTCACGGCGGCCCGGAGCCCGGGCACGATGTGGGCGGGGTCGCCGCGGAGTTCGCGCAGGAGCGCGGTGACCGCCCCGGCCACGGCGTCCGTGTCGTCCGGTCCGGCGGGGCCCACGTCGAAGACGTCGGCGCTCATGCCTGTCACCTCGCACCCATCTCGGTCATGGCGTCGTCGAGTTCGCCGACGCCGAGGGAGCGCAGCAGCGCCCGTGCCTTGAGCCGGGTCTCCTGGAACTCCTCCTCGGCGTCCGAGAGCACGATGAGCGCGCCTCCGACGCCGATGCGCACCCGGTCGCCCTCCCAGACGATGGTGCGGATGACGATGCTCTGGTCGGCGCGGCCGTCGAAGCCGAAGAAGCCCAGGCTGCCGGAGTACACGCCGCGCTCCTCGGGCTCCAGCTCGTCGAGGAGTTCGACGGTGCGCTTCTTCGGGGCACCGGTCATGGAGCCGCCGGGGAACAGCGCCTGCACGCAGTCGACGGCCGTCCGGTCCGGGCGGAGCCGGCCGCGCACGGTCGTGACGAGCTGGTGGACGGTGGCGTAGGACTCGACGGCCATCAGCTTCGGCACGTGGACGGTGCCGGGCTCGCAGACCTGCCCGAGGTCGTTGCGGAGCAGGTCCGCGATCATCAGGTTCTCGCTGCGGATCTTCGGGTCCCGCTCCAGGGCCCGCCGGGCCCGCTCGTCGTCGGCGGGGTCGTCGTACCGGGGCGCGGTGCCCTTGATCGGCTTGGTCTCCACCCCGCCGTCGCCGTCGACGGTGACGAACCGTTCGGGTGAGGAGCTGAGCAGCGTCCGCTCCCCCAGGCGCAGGTACGCGGCGTACGGGGCCGGGTTGGCGGCCCGCAGGCGCAGATACGTCTGCAGCGGGTCGGCCTCGCTGGTGCCGCTGATCTGGTACGTGTAGCACGCCTCGTAGGAGTCGCCGTCGCGCAGCCAGCTCTGCACGGTCTCGAAGTGCCGCAGATAGGTGGCGTGGTCGACACCGGGTTCCAGCACGGCCGGGGCGGTCTCCCGGCGGGGTCGCGGCAGGGGCGCGCGCCGGGCGCGGGCCCGGACCTCTTCGCACCAGGCGGAGTGCTGCTCGGCGGTGAGGCCCACGGTGACCAGGAGGCGCCGGCCGGTCTCGTGGTCGTAGGCGACGAAGCGGTCGACGCGGAGCAGTTCGGCGTCGGGCCGGTCCCCGCTGCCGGGGCGGCCGATGCCGGTGCTGCCCTTGATGCCGTAGCCCAGGTAGCCGATGTATCCGCCGGCGAACGGCACGGGGGAGGCGCCGGGCGGCACCGGTGTGGCCGCCAGAGCGGTCCGCAGCTGGTCGAAGACGGTGCCGGAGACGGAGTGCACGGCCTCGCCGGTCTCGCGCTCGACGACGCCGGCCGCCGCGTAGGCGCGGATCACCTCCAGGTCGGGGCCGGAGCAGGAGCCGAGATAGCTGTAGCGGCCCATGCCGTAGGCGGAGCGGGAGCTGTCGAGCCAGAAGCTGTAGGGGTCGCCGGCGAAGGCGCGCAGGAAGAGGCTTTCGGCGTCGAGGTCGGTGTCGAAGTCGCTCCAGCGGAGGCTGGGGGTGACCCCGAGGAAGTTGGCGATCAGCTCCTCGCCGTACTCGCTCTCCACGGACTCGGGGTGGAACTGCACGCCGTGCAGCGGCCGTTCGCGGTGTTGCAGACCCATCACCACACCGTCCGCGGAGCGCGCGGTGACCATGAGGGTGTCGGGCAGCGGCTCGGTGACGGCGAGGGAGTGGTAGCGCACGGCCTTGAAGCCCTGCGGTATGCCGGTGAAGAGCCCGGTGCCGGTGTGGGTGATCGCGTCGGCGCGGCCGTGGACGACCTCGGGCGCGTGCCGGACCTCGCCGCCGAAGGCGACGGCGAGTCCCTGGTGGCCGAGGCAGACACCGAGGACGGGCACGGTGGCCCGGCGCAGCAGATCGCGGCACAGGCCGAAGTCGGCTTCCCGGGCCGGTGTTCCCGGGCCCGGGGAGATCACCACGTGGGTGAAGTCCCGCGCCAGGAGGTCGTCCGCCATCGCCTCGTCGTTGCGGACGACGACCGGTGGCACTCCGGCGACCTTCCAGATCAACTGGAAGAGATTCCAGGTATAAGAGTCGTAGTTGTCGACAAGAAGGACGCGCAGATCTTTCACCATGTCGTGCAGCTCCCCGAAAACCGGAACCGGCCTCGTGGCGCGACTGTCCGGCTGACCGACAATTTCTCATCGGACGGCAGACATGCGCGGATGAACCGCTCTGTTGAGGAGCGTGATGCACATGCGCCGGCCGATGGGCACGAGAGAGAAGCGACCTGTTCCTGTCGCGGCAGTCTGCTACTGCTGGAATTTTCCCGGCTGCCGCGAATACCACTGGTCTCGGTATGGATCGCAGGCCCAGGACTCTTCCCCCCGTTGCCGCCGATGCTAGTCAGCCGGGGACGAAAACGCACGCTTGTGTGACTCAGGACACTGGAAGTCGGCCACCTGTCCGGCGACTCCTCTACCCTGCGGAAATCCTGTTGCCCAGGTGGCGTTTGACGTCCTGTCAGCACCGGTGGTCGGCGTCGGCCCGGGCACGGCTCCGACAGCCCGTCAGGCCGCCTCCACCGCGGCGAGGACACCGTCCGCGATGGTCTTCACATCCGCGTCGTCCGCGACGAAGGGCGGCATGGTGTAGATCATGTCGCGGTACGGCCGCAGCCACACCCCCTGCCGCATCGCGGCGCGGGAGGCCCTGGTCACGTCCACGTCCCGGTCGAGCTGGACCACGCCGATCGCCCCGAGCACCCGGACGTCGACCACGCCGGGGAGGTCCGCGGCCGGTGCGAGGCCGGTGCGCAGTGCCGCCTCGATCCGCCGGACCCGGCAGCTCCAGTCGTCGCTCAGCAGCAGGCCCGTCGAGGCGTTGGCCACCGCGCAGGCCAGCGGGTTGCCCATGAAGGTGGGGCCGTGGGCCAGCACCGGCAGGTCACCCCGGGAGATGCCCTCGGCGATCCGGGAGGTGCACAGCGTCGCGGCCAGGGACAGATAGCCGCCGGTCAGGGACTTGCCCAGGCACATCACGTCCGGGCTGACACCGGCGTGCCCGGCCGCGAACAACTGCCCGGTCCGTCCGAAACCCGTCGCCACCTCGTCGAAGATCAGCAGCACGTCATGGGCGTCGGCGGCCTCGCGCAGCACCCGGAGGTAGCCCGGGTCGTGGAAGCGCATCCCGCCGGTCCCCTGGACGACGGGCTCGACGATGACGGCGGCCAGCTCATGGGCGTGCCGTTCGACGAGTCCGGCGAGGTGGCCGGCGTAGTCCTCGTCGACCCCGGCGTCGAAGCCGGCCGGGGGCCGGTCCGCGAAGACCTGGGCGGGCAGCAGGCCGGTCCAGGCGCTGTGCATCCCGCCGTCCGGGTCGCACACGGCCATGGCCTGGAAGGTGTCGCCGTGGTAGCCGCCGCGCCAGGTGAGCAGGCGGCGCTTTTCGGGGCGGCCGAGCGAACGCCAGTACTGCAGGCACATCTTGACCGCGACCTCGACGGACACCGATCCGGAGTCGGAGAGGAAGACATGGCGCAGCGGCTCGGGGGTGATCTCGACGAGGGTGGCGGCCAGCCGCACGGCGGGCTCGTGGGTGAGGCCGCCGAACATCACATGACTCATCCGGTCCAGCTGGTCGCGCACGGCCGCGTCCAGCACCGGGTGCCGGTAGCCGTGGATGGCCGCCCACCAGGAGGACATGCCGTCGACGAGTTCACCGACCCCCTCCACGGGCAGGCCGAGCCGCAGCCGCACGCCCTCGGCCGACTCGACGACGACCGGGTCGGTCCGTCCCGGCATGGGTGCGTAGGGGTGCCACACATGGGCCCGGTCGAGCGCGATCAGTTGCTGGGGGTTCAGGGGAGGCACGGGTGCAGGCACGGGATCCGCTTCCTTCTCGGCACTACGCCTCGAATTCACTGGTAAGTCGAAGTGAAGTGACTGGTAAACGGCCCGAACATAACCGATGGGGCCCATGCAGGGCACCGAATGCACGGGCCGGGCGCGGAAAATGGCGGAATCTCAGCTTCATGTTCGCCAACCCGGAGGAATTGGCGGGGCTTTCCCGTCGGGTCACGGTGACGGTGATCACTTCGGGACCGGGGTGACGGCGCCCCGGCTGCTGATACGTTGACGGCACGACCCCGCTCGTGAAGCCGCTCCACCCTTGCGGCACGACTGGAAAGGGGGGCGGGAACCATCCGTTGTCCCGTCTTACGCGGTTGTCCCGCCCTACGCGGTCAGGGGCCGGATCCACAGGGGGTGCCGTGCCGCACAAGGTGATCCTGGCGCTTCTGTCGATCGGTTCCTTCGCCGTCGGCACCGACGGTTTCGTCATCAGCGGCATCCTCTCCCGTATCGCGGGCGACACGGGCGTGTCCGAGCCCGTCGCCGGACAGCTCGTCACGGCGTTCGCGCTCAGTTACGCGATCAGTGCGCCGGTCCTGATGACCCTCACCGCCGGGCTGTCCCGCCGGGTGATGCTGCGCGGCGCACTGCTGGTGTTCGTCCTCGCCAACGTGCTGGGGGCACTCGCGCCCGCGTACGGGGTGCTGATGGCCGCGCGGATCCTGGCGGGGGTCGGCGCCGCGCTGTACATGAACACCGCCGCGGCGACGGCCACCGCGCTCGCGGGCGAGGCCCACCGGGGCCGTGCCGTGTCGCTGATCATCGGCGGTCTCACGGTGGCCACGGCGCTCGGTGTGCCGGGCGGCACGCTGATCGGGCAGCTCGGCAGCTGGCGGTGGACCCTCGTCCTCGTCGCCGCCCTGGCACTGCCGGTGCTGATCGGCCTGTGCCTGGTCCTGCCGCCGGTGCCGCAGCCGCCGGCCGTCGGCATCCGGGACCGGGTGCGAATCGGATCGCAGCGGCCGGTGCTGCTCGCGGTCCTCGGCAACCTGTTCGCCGTGGCGGGCTGCTTCACCGTCTTCACCTACCTGGCGGCGTTCACGCGGGCCGCCACGCGGCTGGACGACGCCCGGGTCAGCCTGGTTCTGCTCGTGTGGGGCCTGGCGGGCGCGGTGGGCAACGCCATCGGCGGCCGGCTCAGCGACCGCGTCGGAGCCGAACGGACCTTCGTCACCTCGGTGTCGGGCGTCGTGGTGACGATGACGCTGCTGGCCGTCGTCGCGAGCTTCGTCACCCCCGGGGCGGCCTGGGTGGTGGCGGTCTTCCTCACCGTCACCGTCCTGTGGGGGGTGTTCTACTGGGCCGAACCGCCCACGGCCATCCACCGGGTGCTGGACCTCGCACCGACCGCGCCGAGCGTCGCCATCTCGGTGAACAGCTTCGCGTCCTATGTGGGCGTGGCCCTGGGCGGGGCGGTCGGCGGGGCGGTGCTGGACCGGTTCTCGCCCGCCGCGCTGGCGTGGTGCGGTGTGTGCCTGGAACTGGCCGCGCTGGCCTGCGTCGTCGTGCCGCGCCTGAGCGCGGGCCGGCCGGACGCGGCGCCTTCGGTACCCGGCCCGGCCGGCGGCCCCGCTGCCGAAAGCGCCGCCCGTACGGGGCCTTGACGACGTCCGGCCGGGTCCGCGGTGACGCCTCCCGGCCGGAGAGGAAAACAGTGACAATGGACAAGATCATGGAAACACGGGGAGGTTGGCCCACCGTGGCTGACGATGTTCTGGCTCGGCTGACGACTTTGACCTCGGACGTCCTTCAGGTGAAGCGCGACGAGGTGACCTTGGAGGCGAGTTTCACCGACGATCTGGGGGCCACCAGCCTCATACAGGTCGAGCTGGTCATGGCGGTGGAGGAGGAGTTCGGCATATCGGTGCCGGACGACGACGTCGAGCGCATCCGCACCGTCGACGACCTGTACCGACTCGTACTGTCGCTGACGTCATGACCGACCGGCACGCACACGGGCGGCGCCGGGTCGCCGTCACCGGTCTCGGGGTCGTCAGCGCCTGCGGCACAGGGGCGGACGCCTTCTGGGAAGGGCTGTTCCGTGAACCCGCTGCGGGCCACCGCGAGCTGGCGGACTGGGACCCGTCGCCCTGGATGGAGCCCCGCGACATCCGGCACACCGACCGCTTCACGCAGTTCGCCGTCGCCGCCGCCGAGATGGCCTGGACCGACGCCGGACTGAAGGAGGCGGAGGTGGACCGGGACCGGTGCGGCGTCGTCGTCGCCACCGCCCTCGCCGGGGTCGGCACCTTCGAGCGGCAGGCGGTGACGCACCACGAGCGCGGGGCCCGGCGGGTCTCCCCGTTCCTGGTACCGATGATCATGGCGAACGCGGCGGCGGCGACCGTGGCGATCCACGCGGGGCTGCGCGGACCGTGCGAGAGCATCGAGACCGCGTGCGCGGCGGGTACGCACGCCATCGCCCATGCCGCCCGGATGATCGCCGACGGCACCTGCGACGTGGTCCTGGCCGGCGGCACGGAGGCCGCGATCACGCCCACGATCGTCGCCGGCTTCACCACCATGCGGGCCCTGTCGCCGTCGGGCCGCACCCGGCCGTTCGACGTCGCACGTGACGGCTTCGTCATCGCCGAGGGCGCCGCGGTGCTGACGCTGGAGGACTGGGACACCGCGGTGGCGCGCGGCGCGTTCATCCACGGCGAGGTGCTGGGCGCGGGAAGCACGGCCGACGCCCACGACATCACCGTGCCGTCGCAGGACGGCGTCCACGCCGCCCGGTGCATCCGGCTGGCCCTCGCCGACGCGGGGCTGCGCCCGGAGGACGTACGCCAGATCAACGCGCACGGCACCGGCACGGTCCTCAACGACAGGGCGGAGAGCACGGCCGTCCGGGCGGTGTTCGACGACTGCCCTCCGATGACCTCGACCAAGGGCGCCACCGGGCACGCCTTCGGCGCGGGAGGCGCTCTGGAGGCGGTGGCGGTGCTGCTGTCCATGCGGCACGGCGTGATACCGCCGACCCTCGGCCTGACCGAACGCGACCCGGACCTCGACGTCGACGTGGTGACGGGCGAAGGCCGCCCCTGGGAACCCGGCCCGGCGATCACGTCGTCGTTCGGCTTCGGCGGCCACAACGGCGTCCTGGTCCTGGGCCATCATGAGTGAGGGGGCAACGTTGGAGCCATCGGCGCGAGGCGACGGCGGACCACAGGACGTGTTCGCCTGGATCGACGACAGCGCCCGCCGCATGGAGCGGGCCGGGCTGACCCGCCGGGTCCATGTGCGCGGCCCCAGGCCGGACGTGATCGACTTCGGCGGCAACGACTACCTCGGGCTGACCCGCCACCCCCAGGTGGTCCGGGCGACCGCCGACGCGGCCCTCCTCTGGGGCGCCGGCTCGACCGGCTCCAGACTGGCCACCGGCACGACCGAGGTGCACGGCGAACTCGAACGGGAACTGGCCGAGTTCTGCGGGGCGGAGGCCGCGCTGGTCTTCTCCTCCGGATACCTGGCCAACCTCGGCGCGGTCACCGCGCTGGCCCGGGCGGGCACACTGGTCGCCTCGGACGAGTTCAACCACGCCTCACTGATCGACGCGTACCGGCTGTCGGGCGCCGACGTGGTCACCACCGGCCATGCCGACATCCAGGGCCTGGCGCGCGTCCTCGGCGGCCGGGAGCAGCAGCGGGCGCTCGCGGTCACCGAATCCGTGTTCTCGGTCGACGGCGACCTGGTGGACCTGGACGCGGTCGCGGCCGTCTGCCGTGCGCACGGGGCGGGTCTGCTCATCGACGACGCCCACGGGTTCGGGGTCGTCGGCGAGCGGGGCCGGGGCGCCGTGGCCGCCGCAGGTCTCGACGGCAGCCCGGACGTCGTCACCACCCTCACGCTCTCCAAGTCACTGGGCGCGCAGGGCGGCGCGGTGGTCGGCTCCCGCCGGGTGATCGGCCATGTGATGAACACCGCCCGCAGCTTCCTCTTCGACACCGGGCTCGCCCCGGCGTCGGCGGCCGGGGCGCTGGCGGCCCTGCGGGTGCTGCGCGCCGAGCCGGACCGGCCGGCGCGGACGCGCGCGGTGGCGAAGTCCATCGCGGAGCGGCTCGCGGCCGCCGGGCTGCCGGTGACCCGGGCGGAGGCCGCCGTGGTGTCCGTGCGCGGCCCGTCGGCGGCGCTGACGGTGCAGTGGGCGGCGAGCTGCCTCGCGGACGGCGTCCGGGTGGCGTGCTTCCGGCCGCCGTCGGTGCCCGACCGGTTCTCCCGCGTCCGGCTCACCGCGCGCGCCGACCTGACGGAGGCCGAGATCGACCGCGCGGTGGAGGTGCTGGTGAAGAACAGTCCCTGGTGAGGGGCCCGTACGACCGTTCCGCCGGGACGCCACCCGTCCGCAGAACCGACGATCCGACGACGGCCGAAAGGGCAGCACTCACATGACGATCGCCAGCGGGTTCCTCTCGCACACGACCAGGTCACCGGACCGTGTCGCGCTCGCCCTGGGCGACGGCGACGGTCCGGGCGGGCGGTGCGGCTACGGCGCGCTGCGGCGCGGTGTGCTCGCCGTCGCCCGGGCGCTGCGCACGGAGTTCGGGCCGCAGCCGGAACCGGATGTCCGCGTCGCCGTACTGCTCGGCAACCGCCGGGAGTTCCTGGAGATCTTCCTCGGCGCGGCCCTCGCCGGAATCCCGGTGATGGTGCTCGACCCGGCCTGGAGCGGCGCGGAACTGGCCTCCGTGCTGGGGGACACTCCCCCGGCGCGGCTCTTCCACGACCAGCCCGCCCCGGCGGCCGGGCAGCAGCTGCCCGACGGCGCGCTGACGGACGTCGCCGGCTCCGGTTTCCCCGAGTGGCTGGAGCGGTACGGCACGGAGGAAGGCGGAGAAGGGGCCTCGGTGCCGGACTCCGCGCCGTTCTACGTCGGGTTCACCTCGGGGAGCACCGGTCGCCCCAAGGGCGCCGTACGCTCGCACCGGTCCTGGCTGCGGACGTTCGAGCACTACACGTCCGGGTTCGGCATCGGCGAGGGCGACACGGTCCTGCTGCCGGGATCGCTGGCGCACTCGCACTTCCTGTTCGGGGCGGTGCACGCGCTGCACGTGGGCGCGACGGTGTGCCTGATGCCGTCGTTCGACGCGGCGGCCGTGTTCGACCACGTCGAGCGGTACGGGGTGCGGCACCTGTACCTGGTGCCGACGATGTTCGAGGCGATGCTGGAGGAGGCCCGCCGGCATCCGGGGCGGACGTTCCCCCAGGTGCGCTCGCTGCTGTCGGTGGGCGACAAATGGTCGCCGTCGCGCCGGGCACTGGCCGGTTCCCTGTTCCCGGACGCGGACGCGGTGGAGTTCTACGGGGCGACGGAACTGAGTCTGGTCTCCGTGCTGCACAGCCGGGACGACGGCCCGTGGGAGTCGGTGGGCCGGCCCGTGCCCGGGGTCGAGCTGTCGGTGCGCTCCCCGTCGGGGGACGAGCTGGGCGTGAACGAGGTCGGGCAGCTGTACGTACGCAGCGAGATGCTGTTCACGGGCTATCTGTCCGCGGAGCACACCGGCGGCCCGGACGAGGACGGCTGGTTCACGGTCGGCGACATCGGCCGGCTGGACGAGCGGGGACATCTGCACCTCGTCGGGCGGGACAAGGGCATGCTCATCAGCGGCGGCCTCAACGTGCACCCGCAGGAGGTGGCGGCGGCGCTGCTGCGGCTGGAGGAGATCGCGGAGGTCGCGGTCGTGGGCCTGCCCGACGAGCGCTGGGGCGATCTGGTGTGCGCGGTGGTGCGCTGGCGTGACGGGGGCCGGCTGAGCCTCGCGGAGCTGCGGGACCGGGCGTCGCGCCATGTGTCGCGGCAGAAGTGCCCCCGCCGGCTGTTCGAGACGGACGCGCTGCCCTACACATCGAGTGGAAAGATCGACCGTCGCAGCGTGCGTGCCATGCTCCTGGACGGTCGGCAGAGCATACGGGAGGTTCTGTGAACGGGAACGGGCAGCGGGCCCTCGTGGTCGCGGCGCGGCGTACGCCGATCGGCCGGATCGGCGGTGCCTTCGCCACGACGCCGATGCACGAGCTGCTGCGTCCCGTCCTCGCGGCGGTACTGGACGACCTGGGCCTGTCCGGTGCCGACGTGGACGAGGTGATCGTGGGGACCGCGGGCTGCTCCGGCGGCAATCCGGCCCGGTACGCGCTGCTGTCCGCGGGCCTCGGCATCGAGGTGCCCGGGATGACCGTCGACCGGCAGTGCGGGAGCGGCCTGGAGGCGGTCAACCTGGCGGCGCGGCTGGTGACGGCCGGCGCGGCGGACGTGGTGCTGGCGGGCGGGGCGGAGAGCGCGAGTACGGCCCCGTGGCGGGTGGAACGCCCGCCGGTGCCCCATGGCACCCCCCGCTTCTACGCCCGACCGCCTTTCGTGCCGGCCGAGTTCGGGGACCCGGACATGGGCGTGGCCGGGGAGAACGTGGCCCGGCTGGGCGGCATCAGCCGTGCGCGGCAGGACCGGTACGCGCTGGCCAGCCATCGCAAGGCGGTCGCCGCGGCGGAGTCCGGCCGGTACGACGCGGAACTGGTGCCGGTCGAGGTGCGGGTCGGCAGAGCGGGCGCGGTGACGGTGACGTCCGACGAGTGTCCGCGCCCGGACACCACGGCGGAGAAACTCGCCCGGCTCAGGCCGGTGTTCGCGCAGGACGGCACGGTCACCGCGGGCAACGCCTGCCCGGTGAACGACGGTGCCGCCATGGTCGCGGTCGTCTCGGAGCGCAAGTTCCGCGAGCTGGGGCTGTCGAAGGGGCTGCGGGTCCTCGACGCGACGACGACGGGGGTGGACCCGGAGATCCTGGGCTGGGGCCCGGTGCCCGCGGTACGGCGCCTGCTGAAGCGCAATCCCGGGCTGCGTCTGGACGACATCCCGCTGGTGGAGTTCACGGAGGCGTTCGCCGGGCAGGTCCTCGCGTGCCTGGACGAGTTGGGCATTCCGGAGGAGCGGGTGAACCGGGGCGGCGGTGCCATCGCCCTCGGCCATCCCTGGGGCGCGTCCGGGGCGGTCCTGGTGACCCGGCTGTTCGCGGACATGTTCGGCGCGTGCGATCCGGTCGCCACCGGGGCGCGGTACGGTCTGGCCACACTGGGCGCGGCCGGTGGCCTCGGCATCGCGACGCTGTTCGAGCGTCACACCGGCGGGTGAGCCTCCGTGATCGGCCTGTACCACTCCGCACGGACGCCGGTGCACGCGGTGCCGGCGGGCTGCAAACTGCTGGTGCTGTTCGCCGCGGGCACGGGCGCGTTCTTCGTCCGGTCGCCGCTGGTGCTCGGCGAGGCGGTGGCCGCGGTGGCGGCCTGCTACGGACTCGCCCGCATCCCCCTGCGGCTGGCCTGGCGGCAGTTGCTGACGGTCCTGCCGTTCGCCGCCGTGCTGGTCCTCGCCCAGGGACTGCTGGCGGACTGGACGAGCGCACTGCTGATCGCGGAGCGGATCACGGGGCTGGTGACGCTGGCGAGCCTGGTCACCCTGACGACCCGAACGTCCGAGATGGTCACGGCGGTGGAACACGTCCTCAGGCCCTTCGAACGGCTGGGGGTGCGGCCGGAGCGGGTGGGGCTGATGGTGGCCATGACGATCCGGTTCGTCCCGGTCATCAAGGAGCAGGCGGACCTGGTGCGGGCCGCCCAGAAGGCGCGGGGTGTGGAGCGCAGCACGGCGTTTCTGACCCCGCTGCTGGTGCGGACGCTGCGCCTGGCCGACGGGCTCGGTGAGGCACTGGAGGCGCGCGGTCTGGACTCGCGCTCCGGTGACCGCGGGGACCGGGCCCAACAGCCCGGTGCGCAGCGCAAGGGCTGAGAGCAACGTCCCGTGCGCACCGGGTCGTACGGCCCGCACGGGACCGGGTCAGCCGCGCCGCACCGGGACCCGGAGCGGGGCGCGGAACGACAGCAGCGCCAGCATCTCGGGCGTGGAGGTGTCGGCGAGCGTGAGGTCGGGAAAGCGGGCGGTGGTCATGCGCATCACCACGTCGGCCTCCATCCGGGCCAGTTCGGCGCCGGAGCAGCGGTGCACGCCCACGCCGAAGGAGAGGTGTTGGCGTACGTTGCCCCGGTGCGGGCAGATGCGCTCGGGCTCGTCGAAGACCCCGGGGTCGGAGCCGGTGGCTGCCAGCATCAGCAGCAGCGGTGCTCCCGCGGGCAGTTGCACCCCTGCGATCGTGACGGGCCGGGCGGTGATCCGCCGCCAGGTGGTGATGGGCGGCTCGCGCCGCAGCATCTCCTCGGTCCACGGCTCGACTTCCGCCGGATTGCCGGCGAACCGCCGCCACAGGCCGTCCACTTCCAGGGCGCGGCGGAACATGGTGGCGAGCATCTGGGTCGTGGTCATCTGACCCGCGATGATCATGAAGTAGAGCACGGCGGCCTTCTGGGGCAGGCTCAGCGGCTCACCGTCCGGGAGGCGGTGGTCGCCGAGCGCGCCCAGCAGGGTGGCGGGGTCCGCGGCCGGACGCTGCACCAGTTCGGTCAGCCAGGCGTAGAAGTCGGCGGCCTCCTGGGCGAGTTCGAGCTCCCGGTCGCCACGCGGGCGCCCCCAGAACAGTTCGAGGGAAGCCTCGCTCCACCGGGCCAGGGTGTCGATGTCCACGTCCACGGCCTCATCGAGGCCGAGGATCCGCAGCATCACGTGGAACGGCACGTCCCGCGCGAGGGTGGTGGCGAGGTCGCACACTCCGTCGCCGGCGAGCCGGTCCGCCACCTCGTCGAGGCCGGCGGACACCACGTCTTCGACCATCGGCACGGCGCGGGCCACGGCGTGGGCGTTGAGCAGCCGGGTCATGATGCGGCGGTAGCCGGCGTGGCTGTCACCGCCGTTGTTGGCAAGGGTCTTCGGCAGCTCGAACCTGACCCTGGCGAGGGTCCGCAGGGTCCGGACGGAGAAACGGCCGACCGCGTCGATCGCGTTGTCCGGGTGGAAATTCTCCGGGTCGAGGAGAATGGCCCGGACGTCCTCGTAACGGCTCACCAGCCACAGCCCCGTGTTCTCGTCGTACTTCACGGGTTCGTGTTCCCGGAGCGCCGCCATCACCGGAAATGGGTCGAGCGCATACTCCTGGCCGAACAGGTCGACACGATCCACGGGCATTGCCACCATGACGGAAACCCACCTCCCCCGTGACCGTATCAATGGTTCCCGATCACGATGAATACCCACAGGGTCCGGATATGTGTGAGCCGTGTCTCGTGGGCGTGTTCAGCGTTTGTGCGGGCGCCACTAGGATGAGGCGGTGGCGGTCATTCCACATTATTCTCGGGGGGTTGTGACGTGCGTACGAAGGACATCGCCCAGATCGCGCTGTTCGCGGCGATCATGGTGGTCCTCGGCCTGTTCCCGCTGATCGAGCTGCCGTTCGTGCCGGCGCCGATCACGTCCCAGACGCTGGGCGTGGCCCTGGCGGGCTCCGTGATCGGGGCGCGCAGAGGCGGGCTGGCGATTCTGCTGTTCGTGGTGCTGGTCGCGGTCGGCCTGCCGGTGCTGCCCGGCGGGCGCGGTGGTCTCGGGGTGATCCTCGGGCCGACCGGCGGATTCATCCTGGCGTACCCGATCGGCGCCTGGGTCGCGGGCCTGCTGACCGAGCGGATGTGGCGGGACTACACGCTGTGGCGGGCGGTCGTCGCCAACTTCACCGGCGCCGCACTGGTGTTGTACGTCATCGGCATCCCCTGGATGGCGGTCGTCTCGGGCATGCCGCTGGGCAGGGCCTTCGAGGTCTCCGCGGTCTTCCTGCCGGGTGACCTGCTCAAGGTGGTGCTCGCCTCGCTGGCGGCCGTCGCGGTACGCCGGGCGTACCCGCTGATCGATCCCCGTCGTTCCGTGGACTCGCGCGCATGATCGAGATCGACGGAGTGGGTCACCGGTTCGGTGACCGGCGGGTGTTGGACGGGATCGACCTCACGCTGGACGCGGACCGCATCGGCGTCGTCGGGTCGAACGGCTCGGGCAAGAGCACCTTCGCCCGGCTGCTGAACGGCCTGTTGGTGCCGGAGCGGGGCCGGGTGCGGGTGGACGGCCTGGACACCGCGGCCAAGGGCCGTGAAGTGCGCCGCCGGGTCGGTTTCGTCTTCCAGGACCCGGACGTGCAGATCGTGATGCCGACGGTCGCCGAGGACCTCGCGTTCGGGCTGAAGCACCACGGCTTCGGCCGCGCCGAGACCGGCCGGCGGGTGGACACGGTGCTGGAGGAGTTCGGGCTGACGGATTTCCGGGACCATCCCGCCCATCTGCTGAGCGGGGGCCAGAAGCAGATGCTGGCCATCGCCGCGGTCCTGGCCGTCGAGCCGCGGTACGTGGTCTTCGACGAGCCGACCACCCTGCTCGACCTGCGCAACCGGCGCCGGGTCGCCGCACTCATCAGGGAGCTCGAGCAGAAGGTGGTGGTCGTCTCCCACGACCTGGAGCTTCTCGCCGAGTTCGACCGCGTCATCGTGCTCGACCGGGGCCGTGTCGTCGCCGACGGCCCGCCGCGGGAGACGATCGACGCCTATGTGGCGATGCATCCCCCGCTGTAGCGGGGTTGCGCACAAGGACGGGGCGCCCGGAGGGAGATCCTCCGGGCGCCCCGTCCGCGCGTCGCCCTGAGAGGGCCGGCGCGTCACGTGTTCAGCGGCGCGTCACTTCTCCGGCGGGCGCGTCACTTCTTCAGGGTGGGAACCCCGGCGTTCACGCCGGCCTTGCGGGCCGCGGCGACGGCGGCGGCGGACGGCTTGGTCTTGGTGAACTCGTCATGACCGACCAGCGTCGACTGCCACTGGTTGGCGGGGGTGGTGCCGGAGGTGAGCAGCCACTGGGTGTTGATCCGTGCGGCGGAGCCGCCGAAGTACTGGCCGCTCCAGGTCGTGGCGGAGTGGGCGTTGCGGTAGTCGTTGCGCCAGGAGACGGTCCAGCCGAGGGACGTGCCGCTGCCGTCCGTCGGGGCGCTGTCGTAGCGGCCGGTCACCACGTAGCGGTTCTCGGCGTTGCCGACGGTGGACTCGTAGGTGCCGGTGAGGCTGCCGTCCGCGTTCGCGGTCACCGTGAAGGTCGAGCCGAGCTCGTTGTACCAGGTGCCGGTGATACCGGCCGCGGCGGCGGACTTCACGGTCGTCTTCTTGGCGGCGCCCGTGTCGGCGAAGGCGTTCGCCCCGACGGTGACGAGGGTCAGAGAAGCGGCCGCGGCGGCCGCAGCGACGACGATCTTGCGCTTGTGAGACACGAATTCTCCCCTGATTTTGTGTCCACGAGACCGGCGGGTGCGCTCTTTCGCGCGCCGCACCGGAACCTCGAATTCCTTGTACGGAAAGGAAACAGGCTGGCCCGGTCCGTCGATAACTGCCAACGGCACATGTCCGACGGGATCGTACTCGCGCATCACCGATCACCTCAACTGGCTTTTGCATCACGGCCTTTCGGCCATTCCATGGCTGAATTTCGCTCAACGGGCCGCCGCGGGAATAAATCCCCGGCTCCCGAGCCCGCGCCGGCCCGGTTCGGGGTTTCACCTCAGCATCGCCTGGACCGATTCGCGCACCTGGCGGCGGAGCCAGACATGGGCGGCGTCGGCGTCGTCGCGCGGGTGCCATGCCTGCATGACGTGCACGGGCGGCAGGGCCAGGGGAAGGTCACGCAGGGTCAGTCCGAGTGCCCGGGCCGTGCGGCGGTGATGAAGCCGGGGCACGAGGGAGACGAAGCTGTCCGATCCCGTGAGAAGCAGCGCCGTCGCGGCGAAGGTGGGGGCGGTGGCGACGACTCGTCGGCTCAGCCCCAGGTCGGAGAGCGCCTTGTCGATGGGCCCGTGCATACGGCCGCGCCGGGAGGTGACGATGTGCCGGGCGCCGGCCAGCCGTTCCGCCGTGAGTTCGCCCTCGGCCAGGGGGTTGTCGTCGCGCATGAGCAAGACGTGGTGGTCCTCGGCGAGTTGCTCGGTGCGTATCTCGGGGGCGGCGGCGCGTATCACCCCGATCTCCAGATCCGTGCTGCCCTCGCGCAACCGTGAACTGTCGCCCGCCAGTTCCGCCAGGAAGCGCAGGGTCACGCCGGGCGCCTGCGAGCCCACCCGGGAGACGAGGTGATCTCCCACAGAGGTCACCACCGCATCGTTCGCGACGATCGTGAAGGTGCGTTCCAGGCTGCCCAGATCGAGTTCCGCCGTCGGCGCGAGCACCGTGTATGCCCGCTGGACCAGCGCATGGACCTCCGCCGCGATGGCCACGGCGTGCGGCGTCGGCTGCATGGTGTGGCCGGCGCGGACCAGAACCGGGTCGCCGAGCACCCGGCGGATACGTCCCAGGGTGCGGCTCATCGCGGGCTCGGTGATACGCAGTCGGGCCGCCGCCCTGGTGACCGAGCACTCCTCCAGCAGGGCGTCGAGGGCCACCAGGAGGTTCAGGTCGAGTTTCGCATGCATGGCGTGCATTTTATAAGTTCCGATATTGCATTTGTGGTTATGTACCCGCCTCCTGGAGTCTTGTTCTCGCTGCGCACAGGCACTGGGAGGAAGCGTGAACACAGACAGCGCGTACGGCTGGAACGGCGAACTGGCGGATCTCGACTCCTACTTCGCGCGAATCGGTTTCGAGGGCCCGCGGACCCCGACCTTGGAGACCCTGCGGGCCCTGCAGTGGGCGCACGTGGCGACGATTCCGTTCGAGAACGTCGACATCCAACTGGGCCGGACCGTCCAGCTGGATCTCGACTCGGTGCACGACAAGCTGGTCACCCGCTCGCGCGGCGGCTACTGCCTGGAGCAGACCGTCCTGTTCGCCGCGGTCCTGGAGAGGCTGGGGTTCAAGGTGACCGGGCTCTCGGGCCGTGCCCGTATGGGAGCCGGCCTGCGCCCGGCCACGCACGCCCTGCTGAAGGTGGAACTGCCGGACGCGCCGCGCACCGGTCAGTCGTACCTGTGTGACATCGGGTTCGGGGACATGGGCCCGCTGGAACCGATCGAGATCACGGACGGCAACGAAGTCCTCCAGGGAGCCTGGCACTACAGGCTCGCGCGCCAGACCGGCGTGACGGGCAACGAGGAGTGGGTGCTGTACACGCTCCGCGAGGACGGCTGGTGGGACCTGTTCAGCTTCACCCTCGACCCCCGGTACGCCGTGGACTACGACATGGTGAACTACCACCGCTCGACGCACCCGGCCTCGCGGTTCGTCCGCCATCTGCTGGTCCAGCAGCCGCAGCCGGACGCCCGCTACGACCTCACCGGAACCACGCTGACCGTGACCCGGCCCGACGGTGCCCACGAGACCCGTCAGCTGGAGCCGGCCGAGGTTCCCAAGGTGCTGGACGAGGTCTTCGGAATCCGCCTGCCGGGCGACGACGCCGCCGCCCTGGCCGACAAGCTGGCCCGCTGAGGGCCCCTGGCGGAAACGGGAGGAGAGAAATGACGGAGCTCAGCCGCCGGCGCCGCGTACTCGTTCTGACGATCTGCTGCATGAGCCTGCTGATCGTCAGCCTGGACAGCTCGATCGTCAACATCGCGCTACCGCAGATCTCCACCGACCTGCACGCGTCGATGGCCGGGCTGCAATGGACGGTCGACGCGTATCTGCTCGTTCTGGCGAGCCTGCTCATGCTGTCGGGATCGACCGCCGACCGGATAGGCCGTCGGCGCACCTTCCAGGTCGGCCTCGCGGTGTTCACCGTCGGCTCCCTCCTGTGCAGCATCGCCCCCGGCCTCGGCTGGCTGATCGTCTTTCGCATGGTGCAGGCGGTCGGCGGGTCGATGCTGAACCCGGTCGCGATGGCCATCATCACGAACACCTTCACGGACCGGGCCGAGCGGGCCCGCGCCATCGGTATGTGGGCGGGCGTCATGGGCGTCAGCACGGCTCTCGGACCGGTCGTCGGCGGAGCGCTGGTGGATTCGCTGGGCTGGCGGGCGATCTTCTGGCTCAACGTCCCGATCGGGGTGCTGGCCATCGTGCTGTGCCAGATCTTCGTTCCGGAGTCCAGGGCAGCCAGGGCACGTCGCTTCGATCCGGTCGGGCAACTGCTCGTCATCGTCCTCCTGGCCTCGCTGATCTACGCGACGATCGAGGGCCGGGAGGCGGGCTGGACATCGCCGAGGATCGTCGCCCTGTTCGCGGTGTTCGCGGTGGCGCTGGGCGTCCTGATCGCATACGAGCGGCGCCGCCACGAGCCGTTGGTCGAGCTGCGGTTCTTCAGGAGCGTGCCGTTCAGCGGAGCGAGTGTGGTCGCGGTGTGCGGGATGGGCGCGATGAGCGGCTTCCTGTTCATCAACCCGCTGTACCTGCAGAATGTGCGCGGTATGTCCGCGCTCGAAGCGGGGCTGTGCACACTGCCGATCGCGGTGATGTCGCTGCTGGTCTCGCCCCGCTCGGGCCGGATGGTGGCGCAGCGTGGGCCACGGCTTCCGCTGGTGATCGCGGGTGTCGCGATCGCCCTGGCCGCCGTCGTGCAGACGAGCCTGGACAACGGGACCGCTCTGGTGTGGCTGCTCGTGGTCTACGCGGTCTTCGGTCTCGGCTTCGGCATGCAGAACCCCCCGATCACCAACACCGCGATGTCCGGCATGCCCACGGAGCAGGCCGGGGTGGCGGCAGGCATCATCTCCACCAGCCGGCAGGTGGGTCAGGCGCTCGGCGTGGCCGTGGTCGGTTCGGTGGTGACGTCGAATCTGCACGGCTCCCTGCGCACCGGGCTCGCCGAGGCGAGCCATCCGGGATGGTGGATCATCACCGGCTGCGGCGTCGCGGTGTTCGCCCTGGGTCTGCTCACGACCGGACAGTGGGCCCGCCGCACCGCCGAGGAGACCGCCGCCTCCTTCGCCCCAGACGCCGGGAAGCCGGACGACAAGCCGGCCGTCGCGACGGGCGGTCCGGGACGGACCTGAGGAGTGCCGGCCTCGTGGCCACACGAACCGCTGTGCACAGCCGGCGTCCCGAGTGACGCCCCTCGACTCCGTACCCGCGCTACCCCCGCATCGGCACGGGTACGGCCCCCGCTCCGCCCGGAACTCCCCGAGTTCCGGGCGGAGCTGTGTGTTCCCCCGCCGCACCGCAGGCCGATCCCGCACCTGTCGCCGTTGCATGTGCCAAGGCGAAGGCGAATGTCGGAAAATTCATGTGACAGGGATCAGCCATGTGTGCGAGTCTAAGTTTGTATTCAAGGTCATGAGCGTTACGTCGGTCCATCGACCGGTCGGCGAGCTGGCCTGATGTCATTCAGGGGGATGGATGGGCTTCACGGGGGAAGTACGGTCCGCCGGACGAGACGTGCCGGTTGCGGACCCGATCGCGGTCATCGGTATGGGATGCCGGTTTCCTCAAGCGCCTGGCATCGACAGTTTCTGGTCCTTCCTGGTGAACAACGGTGACGCCATCACCCCGGTCCCCCGGGACCGGTTCGACGTCGAAGAGCACTACGACCCGGTGGGCGGCACCCCCGGAAAGACCGTCTCCCGTCACGGCGGATTCCTGGACGACGCGTTCGCCTTCGACGCCGGCTTCTTCGGCATAGCGCCGACCGAGGCGCAGACCATGGACCCCCAGCAACGGCTGCTGCTCCAGACCGCCTGGGAAGCCCTGGAGGACGCCCACCTGCCCCCGTCGAGTCTCGCCGGCAGCCGGTCCGGGGTCTTCGTCGGGCAGGCCACCTCGGAGTACGGCGACCTGCCGCGACCGCTGACCCGACGCTCGATCCACGGAGCCGCGGGGCACCGCATCAGAGCCGTCACCGCCGGCCGGCTGTCCTATGCCCTGGACCTGCGAGGCCCGAGCGTCGTCCTGGACACCGCGTGCTCCTCGTCCCTGGTGGCCGTGCACGCGGCCCGGCAGAGCCTGCTCACCGGGGAGAGCGATCTGGCCATCGCGGCGGGGACGAACATCATCCTGTCGCCGGACGACGCCGTGGCCTACGCACAGGCCGACATGCTCGCCGCCGACGGACGCTGCAAGTTCGCCGACGCGTCCGGTGACGGATTCGTCCGCAGTGAGGGAATCGGCGTCGTCGTCCTGAAACGACTGCGGGACGCCCAGCGCGACGGCGACATCGTGCAGGCCCTGCTGCTCGGCAGCGCCGTCAGCAACGACGGACGCGCCAGCGGCCTGCTGCTGCGTCCCGCGGTCGACGGCCAGCGCGCGATGCTGCGCGAGGCGTGTCGCAGCGCCGGCATCACCCCCTCCGACCTGGACTACGTGGAGGCCCACGGCACCGGGACCGTGGTCGGGGACGAGGTCGAGTTACGTGCCCTCGCCGAGGAGATGGGCGGACGCGGCTCCAAGGCGCCCCTGCTCACCGGGGCGGTGAAGACGAATATCGGCCACACCGAGGCCGCGGCCGGCATCGCGGCCCTCATCAAGACGGTACTCATCGCCCGGCACCGCCTCGTCCCCGCATCACTCCACTACAACGAACCGCACCGGCTGCTCGCCGCCGGCGACCTTCCCATCGAAGTCGCCGCACGCAACCAGCCGTTGCCCAGGGCCGGGGATGCCGCGCTGCTGGGTGTCAGCTCCTTCGGCCTGTCCGGCACCAACGCGCATGTCGTCGTAGGGGAGTACGTCCCCTCCGCCCGGGAACCCGGCCCCGTCGCGTACGGCGAGGATGCCACCGCGCCGGACACACCGCACCTGCTGGTCCTGTCGGCCCGCTCCCCTCGTGCCCTGAGCCGCATCGCGCGTGCCCATGCGGCCCATCTGGAGCCGGGCGGGGCCGGGCGGGAACACCCCCTCGACGCGATCTGTTCGACTGCGGCCTGCCGGCGGGACAGCCACCCGTACCGGTTGTGGGCGGTCGGCCGGACCCATGACGAATTGGCCGGCGCGCTGAGGGCGCTGGCGGCCGGTGAGGAGACCCCGCAGGGCGGACGCGGCCAGGAGCCGGTCCGGGACGGGGTCAGAACCGCGTTCGTCTTCCCCGGACAGGGATCGCAGTGGCTGGGCATGGGGCGTGGACTGCTCGCCGGCTGGCCGGAGTTCAGGACGGCGATGGAGAGGTGTGACGCCGCGGTACGTGCCGAGGCGGGTCTTTCCCCACTGGAGATACTGACCGGGGAGGCCGCCGGCTTTCCCCGGTCGGTCGAGACCGTTCAGCCGGTCCTGTGGGCCATGGAGGTGGCTCTCGCCGAGGCCTGGAGGAGCCGGGGCATCGAGCCCGACGTGTGCGTAGGGCACAGCATGGGCGAGTCGGCCGCGGCGCACGTGGCAGGAGCTCTGTCCCTGCGGGACGCGGCCGCGGTCATCTGCCGCCGGAGCCGTCTGATGATGAGCCGGTCCGGCCGTGGGGGGATGCTCGCCGTCGACCTCCCCGCCGACGAGGCACGGGCCGTCGCCGAACGCCACGGTGACCGTATCGGCGTGGCGGTGGAGAACGCGCCGTCCTCCACCGTCCTGGCGGGCGACGCGCAGGTCCTGCGGGCCGTTGCCGACCAGCTCCGCTCGCGCCAGGTGTTCTGCCGGCCGGTGAAGGTCGACGTCGCCTCGCACTCGCCGGAGATGGAGTCGTTGGCCGGGGACCTGATGGCCGCCCTCGCGGACCTGGCGCCGAGGCCGTGCGCGGTCGACATGGTCTCCACCGTCACCTGCCGGCAGGTGGCGGGGCCCGAGCTGGATGCCGCGTACTGGATGGCCAACCTGCGCCGTCCGGTGAGGTTCGCCGGCACCCTCGCGGCGCTGGCCGGGACGGGCGAACACGCCTTCGTGGAGATCAGCCCGCATCCGGTGCTGACCCCGGCCATCGAGGAAACACTGGCCTCCGTCGGCGCTCCGGTCAAGGTGGTCGCCTCGATGTACCGCGACCGCTCCGAGCCCCTGACGATGGCCTGTGCCGCCGGTCGCCTCTTCGTCGAGGGAGCCCGGATCGACTGGCACCGATGGTTCAGGGGCGCCGCGGCCCGAGTGCCGCTGCCGTCCTACCAGTGGGATGCCGAACACCACCGTGAGGACATCGCCGCGGTGACGCACTCGGGCGCGGAGCCCGAGACGCGGACCATGGAGGTGGGAGACTGGGGAGGCGTCACGGTGGGGGACGTCACCCCGCTGCCCGCCGCCGCCTTCCTTCTCGCCGGCCTCGGTACGCCGGCCCCGGCAGGCCGGTCGCGGATCCTGGAAGACGTCCGCTTCGGCGGCGAGCTCGTCGAGGCCGCCGACACCACGTATCTGCGGACGTCCTGGAGTCCTCCGGCGGGGGACGGCTCCCGCGCCACCACGGTCGAGGCGTCCTCGCTGCGCGGGGGGCGGAGCAGACGGGTACCGGTGATGCGGGCGAGGCTGCGCACCCGCTCGCTGCCCGACGCCGGAGCGGTGTGTGACCGGCTGGACGCCGCCCTCGCACGCTGTGGCCGGTACGTCTCACCGTCGGCCTTCCTGCATCTCGCGGCCGTCCGGGGATACCGCGTTCCGGATCACCGGCTGGCGGTGCGGGGAATGTGGTGCGGCGACGGTGAATCGGTCGCGCGGATGTCCCGCCCGGACGCGCCGGCCCCGGTGGTCTGGGAAGCCGCGCTCCAGCCGCTGCTGATCTCTGCCACGGACGACGCGACGGCGCGGTCTTCGGACGTCCCCTACATACCCACGGCGCTGGCCGAGGCGCGCATGGACACGGAACTGCCCGAGGAGTTCTGGTGCCTGACCCGCTGCCGGCCGCTGGACGAGGGGCAGCGCGAGGCCGACGTGCTGGTGTGTCACCCCGACAGCCGGGTCATCGCCGAGTTCCGCGGTATCACTCTGCGCCCGGCGGCCCACGGATCGGGCCGTCAGGGGCGACCGCCCTCCGCGCGGGCGGACCGGTTGGACGCACGGCGGCACCAACCGGCCTCGCCGGGCGGGGCGTTGGACGCGGACAGCCTCTTCCGCCATGTGGCCGCGGTGCTCGGCGTGCCTGCCGACCGTGTGGACCGCCGCCGGCCGCTGCGTGACCTCGGGCTCGACTCGATCCTGGCCGTACGGCTCAGGAGGCTGCTCATCGACCGGTACGGCGTGGACGTGCCGATGGACCGGCTGCTCGGAGAGGAAGGCCTCGCGGGGTTCACGCACGAACTGACCGCGAGCGACCCCTTGACCCCGGAAGAGGCGGACGCCTCCCCGAAGGATACTGGAGTTCAATCTTGCATCCTGGTATAGCTTGCTGTTGTTGGACGGGGGCCGGGACGCCTCAGGGGAGAGGGAACCATCTTGGAAACGACGGTTGTCGGCACAGCACCTGCGGGACGGAGAGAGCGCAACAAGCAGCGCATTCGCAAGCGGCTCTATGACGCAGCGCTGTCGCTCTTCGCCGAGCAGGGCTATGACGCCACCACCATCGACGAGATCGCTGATCGCGCCGATGTCGCGAGGGGAACGTTCTTCAACCATTTCCACCGCAAGGAAGACCTGATCGCCGAGTGGGGCGAACAGCGACGTGCGCGGCTGAAGACGTATCTGGAGGAGACCGTGACCGCCGGGGAAGGCCAGTACCAGCACCGTCTGGAATGCTGCATGGGCGTGCTGGGCCGGCTGAACGAGGAAGAGGAACGCGACGTCACTCCCGCGATGCTCCGGGCATGGGTGCAGGCGGGCCAGCCGCTGATGGAGGAGCCCTACGCGGCCAAGATCTTCGCCGACGTGGTGGAATCCGGGCGGCTGAGCGGCGAGTTCGCCGCCGAGATCGACGCGGTCCGCGTGGGCAACGCCCTGCGTGACACGTACCTGGGCACCCTCTACCGCTGGGCCCGGCACTCCGGAACACCTTCTCTTCAGGACGAGCTGCAGGAAGTCCTCAAACTCCTGCTGACCGGCATCAAGGCTGAAGCGTACCGGGAAGGCGGTTGCGTCAAGGGACCCTGAAGGCCGGGGCCCCAGCGCCGAACGCCCCCACTCTCGCTGGAGAACATCCACCGCGCCCCCCGTCACCGGACCAGAGGAGAGACCGTGGCATCTGCACCCGAGTCCGCTGCGCAGCGACCGTCCGAGGTCGCCGCCGTCGCACGTCCGTCACGGCATTCCCTTTCGGCACCGGAGGCGGTGCCGATCAGCGCGTTGTCGCCGTCCGACTCCCCGCGCAGGCAGCCCGAGAGCGCCGCCCGCATCCGCGAACTCGCGGAATCTACGGCGCCGGTGGAGCCCATCGTCGTCCACCGGGCCACGATGCGGGTGATCGACGGCATGCACCGCTTACGTGCCGCCGTACTGCGCAAGGAGACCCGGATCCCCGTGCGGTTCTTCTCCGGTGACGAGGCGGACGCGTTCGTACTGGCCGTGGAGCTGAACATCCGGCAGGGCCTCGTACTCTCACTGACGGAGCGCAAGGCCGCTGCCGGACGCATCATCGACAGCCACCCGCACTGGTCGGACCGGGCCATCGCGGAGCGCACCGGTCTGAACGCGAAGACGGTCGCCGTCATCCGCAGGCGTGCAAGTGAGGAAAGCGGTCAGTTGCACGCCCGGATCGGCAGGGACGGGCGAACCCGGCCGCTGAACACCGCCGACGGCCGCCTCAGCGCCGCGGCGGAGATCACCGCCAACCCTTGTGCCTCGTTACGGGAAATCGCCGCGAAGTCAGGTATATCCGTGGGTACCGTCCGTGACGTGCGCAAGCGGATGCAGAGCGGGCAGGCCCCCGTTCCCGTCCGCCAGCGGACGGGAACGACGCACAGCACGAAGCCTGCCGCCCTGCCGTCCGGAACGCCGGCCAGCCGTGCGTCCGGTGAGAGCGCGAACGCGGTCCGGTCGGCCGTGCGCAAGCTCGCCCAAGATCCCTCCCTGCGCTTCTCCGAGGCCGGTCGCGCACTGCTGCGCATGCTGCACGCGACCGAGACCGAGGACGGGAAATGGCAGAGGATGTCGGCAGTGATTCCTCCGTACTGTGTTCCCTTGGTGCGCACCATCGCCCTGCAGCGTGCCGAGGAATGGCGCGCTTTCGCCGACATGGTGCAGGGGCGGGCCAACGAGGCGGGTTGACTCCCCTCGATGCGGCTTGCCGCTTTTTTGTGACCCTTCTTTGATTGGCTTTCTAGTGAGCGCCGGGAGAATCGTCGGCGATCCCTAGGTGCCAGCGAAGGAGACTCGCGTGCCCATACATCAAATCGCCGCCGAATCGCTTGTGGATTCGTTCATGCAGGCTCCCGACGGCGCACTGCACAACGAATTCCAGCGCCTGGTGCTCTCCTTGTGGTCCGAGTCCGGTCCCCGTGCACAGGCCGAAGACGCGGTCGCCGAGATCCTGGCGGTCCTGGCCACGGCGCCCGGCCGGCGGCGCGCGCATCTCGCCCTGACTCTCGGACTCCTGGCCGATGTCCGGGGACACGGAGGCGACCCCGCCGTCCGCGCCCGCGTCCGGACCGGCCTGCGCGGCTACCTCGACCTGCTGAGCCGCACCGACGGCGACGCCGCCCTGCAGGCTGTGGTGGTGTACCTGCTCGCCCAGTTCCCCGAGGACCGTGCCCTCATCCTTCAGCACCCGGCAACGGCCGCGCTGAGCCCGGACGACCTCTCCCGGCTGCAGCGGTGCCTGGCGCCGCTGGACCCCGGCACACCGGCGATCGGACGGGCCTGGCCGTCTCCGGCCAGGTGGACGCTGGACGCGGCGGAGCTGGACCGGGAGCGCCGTTGGACGCGCACGCTGACCCCGGCCCGCATCGCCGCGATGTGGGACAAGGACACCCGCACCCTCCTCGCCTACCTGGGAGCGCGAGCCGTCGGTGCGGTGACCTTCGGCCTGGGCGGCAGGGGTCTGCCCGTGGACGCGGAGGCCCACGGGGCGACGGAGTCCGCCGCGCGGCCCGCCCCCGACGCCCTGCGCGGCCCGCACGCCGGGGCGTTCCGCTGCCCGCACTGCCGGGGCCGGCTGGCCGAGGAGGCCACCGGCGCCTCCTGCGCGGTGTGCGGCGCGCGCTACTCCGGTGATCGCGGCTACCTGGACCTTTCGGGTGAGGACCCGGACGCGGCGGATCAGATAGCCGGCAACTCGCCGATGTACCTGCACCGTTACGAAACCCTGCTGCGCCCCGCGTTTCTGCGCGTACACGGCGCCAACTGGAACGGACCGGTCACGCCGCGTGACGAGGACCGCTATCTGCACGAACAGGTACGGCCTGCGGCAGGCCCCGTAGTCGATCTCGCGGCAGGTGCCGGCCGGTGGACGAGGACACTGGCGGACCGGGTCGGCGGCGACCGGGTGATCGCCGTGGACCTCGCGGCGGACATGGTGCGGAAGCTGCGTACGGCCTTGCCCGGGGTGCTGTCGGTGCGCGGCTCCGCCGGCCGGCTTCCCTTCGCCGACGCCTCGCTCGGCGCGGTCAACTGCTGGAACGCCCTGCAGTCCATGGACGAGCCGTACGGTGTGATCCAGGAGGTGGGCCGGTGCCTCCGGCCGGGCGGCACGTTCACCCTGCTGACGTACCGCACGGCCGCCGACCCCGTCTACCGGCATTTCCAGCGGCGCCACGAAGAGTGCCTGGGCGTGCGGTCGTTCGACATCCTCGAAATGCGCGAAGCACTCGCCTCGGCGGGGCTGGAAATCCGGGACGAAACCACGCCGGGCACCTTTCTGCTCATCACGGCGGTGCGCAACGGGAATTGATGCGCCATCGGGCAGGGATACCCCCGGACGGTGAAACGTGATAGCAGTTGTGATGGTGAAGCGACTGTCGACGGCGCCGTACTGACCTGATCGGATTTTTATGAAGGTTGAAGTGCTGGGTCCGATGAACCTGTGGATCGATTCGCGTACGGTTCTTCCCACCGCCAAGAAGCAGCGCAAGGTGATCGCTCTGCTCCTGCTTAATTCTCCGACAGTTGTCCCTGTCTCCTCGTTCTTCTCCGAGATCTGGGGAGAGCAGCTGCCGGCCACGGCCCGTACGACGTTGCAGACCTACGTGGTGCTGCTGCGCAAGCTGTTGGCGCAGGCCATGGGGGTGCCCAGCCAGACGGTGGCCCGGGAAGTGCTGCAGACCCGCGGGGCGGCGTACGCCTTCTGTCTGGGCGAGGGCTGGTCGGACCTTCAGGAGTACCGGTCGTTGGAGCAGGACGGCAACGCGGCCTTGGCGGAAGGCCGCCATCAGCAGGCCGTCGAACTGTTCCGCCGGGCCGAATCCCTGTGGCACGGCCCCGCGTTGGCCGACGTCGAGCACGGGCGGCTGCTGGAGGCCGAGGTGGCGCGGCTGGAGCAGTCCAGGATGACGATGATCGGGCACCGGATCGACGCGGAGCTGCGTCTGGGGCATCACAGGGCGGTGCTCAGCGAGCTCGCCGGACTGGTCGCGGAGCACCATGTCGACGAGGACCTGAACGCGAAGTTCATTCTCGCGCTGTACCGCAGCGGTCACCGCAGCCGCGCGCTCGAGGCCTACGAGCGACTGCGTACGGCGATGATCCGCGAACTGGGCCTTGACCCCTCCCCCACGCTGCAGCGGTTGCACCGCGGTGTCCTGGAGTCCGATCCCGCCCTGGAGCACCGGCTCCAGGCCGATCGCCTGAGCCCGGCCGGCAGGAATGCGTAGCCGGAGGGGGCGCGCCCCTCCGTGGCGCGGCTGCAGAGGAAAGACCGTGTACGGCCCCCCGGATCCGAAAGCCCGGACACCTCACCGACGAAGGAGACGAGATGAACACCACCACGGCGGACAAGAACCCCACCGGCCCGGAGATCACCGAGATGTTCCCGGTGCACCCGGCGGGTTCCGTCGACCTGACCGCCGAGCTGCCCGGTGAGCGGGTCGGCATGCAGGCCCGCTCGGGCTCGGTGACCACCCTCTCGGCGATCTACTGGGTGTGCTGCTGACGAACGGCACCGGCCTGGTGGGACTCCGCTCCCACCAGGCCACCGTCCGGCCGGTGGCCGCCGGACACGACCGGACCTGGGAGGAACATCATGGGCGCGCCCCCCGACGCGGCGTACCGGCAACTGTCCGAGACCGCCGCCTGGGCAGCGGCGCAGTCCCTCGCCGAGCGCACCGCCTCCGGTCCGCCGGCGGCCTCGCACCCGGACCGGGCCCGCGCCCGCATGGACGCCTGGAATCAACTCGCCGCGTTCCGCGGCACTCCCGGCTCCGTCGAAGCGAACCTGCGGGCACTGGGCACCGACGCCGCGACACTGCGGCGGGTGCTCGGGGAGGACCCCGCGGAACTGGCCGACCGGCTGGCCGCGGACGGCGCCGGGCAGCCGGCGTGGCTCAGGGCGTTCACCTCCGCGCACCGGGCGGCACCGGGAACGTACGCGTACTTCGGACCGGCGTTCCCCCGCATCGCCGAGCCCCTGATCTGCCGTGCCACGGCCCGGTTGCGCACCGCGCTGAGCGATGACGGCCCCGGCGGGCCGGCCGGTGTGGCCGACGCACTGTGCGCGACGGTGCCCCTGGCCCGGCTCGACGCGATGCTCGCACCGGCCATGATCCTCGAGATCAACCTGGCGCGGGTGGCGGGCCGACTGAGCGGGCGGACCCCGCAGGAGCGTTTCGCGTCGTTCACCGAGCAGCTGGCCGATCCCGGCTTCCGGTCCGCTTTCTGGTCGCGGTACCCGGTACTGGCGCGGCAGGCGACCGAGGCCCTGGAGACCTGGGTGCACAACGGTCTGCGCTTCGCCCGGCGCCTTCGGGCGGACCTGCCGGAGATCAGCCGGACGCTCCTGGCCGGGGACCTTCCCACCGGGGTTCGTGCGCTCTCGTTCGGCCTCGGGGACCCGCACAGAGGCGGACAGAGCGTCTGCAAGGTGGAGTTCACCGATGACAGCGTCGTGATGTACAAGCCCAGACCCCTCGGTGTGGAGGCGGCCTTCGCCGAAGTCCTGGCCCGTTTCCACCAGGAGTGCGCGATATCCGTCCGCGTCCCGCGCCTGCTCGACCGGTCCGACCACGGCTGGGTGGAGTACCTGAGCCCGGCCCCCTGCCGCTCCGCGCAGCAGCTTGCCGTGTTCTACCACCGCATGGGGGCGGCGCTCGCGATGGTTCACGCCTTCCGCGGCACCGACCTGCACCACGAGAACGTCATCGCCGTCGCCGATCAGCCGGTGCTGGTCGACCTGGAAGCCCTGTTCCACCCCGCGGACCACGGCGCGTCGGTATGGGCCGCGGACCCCCGCCCCGGCCCGGCCGACCTGCTGTTCCACGACTCGGTGCTGGCGACCGGTCTGCTGCCGGGAAAGACCTTGGTGAACGAGGAGGGACAGGCTCCGCGGGTGACGGATCTGAGCGGCATCAGCGGGGCCGCGGGGCAGCCCTGGGTGGTGCCGCTGCTCGTACCCGAGAACGCCGGAACCGATCGGATGCGCCTGGTCAGTCGGGAGGTCGAGGTTCCGGGGACGGACAACCGGCCACGGCTGGCCGACGGCTCGCCCGCCGATCCCGCCGCGTTCGTCGCCGACCTGCTCGCCGGATTCCGGACCGGCTACCGGTGGCTGTGCCGCCGTCGTGCCCAACTCCTTCCCCCCGGGGGCCTGTTGGAGCGGTTCGCCACCACACCCGTGCGCTATCTGCACCGGGCCACCGCCGTGTACGAGAAAGTCCTCAGGGAGAGCTTCCACCCGGACTTCGTGTCCGATGCCCTCGACCGGGAACGCAGCGTGGCGCGGCTGTGTTCGGGCTGGCGGGGCGCACCGGGCAGGGAGCAGATCGTACGCAGCGAGATGGATGCGCTGCTGGCCGGCGACATCCCTGCGTTCCGCCTCATGCCCGGTACGCGAGACCTGCACCTGGACAACGGACGGACCGTCCCGGACTTCCTCGCCTCCAGCCCGCTCTCCCAGGTACGCGCGAAGCTCCGGGCGATGGGCCCGGACGACATGGCGCGGCAGGAATGGATCATCACCACCTCCTTCGCCGGCCAGTCCGCGTCCGGCCGGCCCCGCATGCCACGGGTCCTCCCCCACCGCCGGACCGGACGCGGCGGCTCGGCCGGCGGACCGGGCACCGGTGCGCTGATCGATGCCGCCGGGGCCGTCGGCGACCGGCTCATCCAGCTCTCCGCGACCTCGGGAGACCGGGTGGGCTGGCTCGGCACCCGCGTGATCGCGCAGGGCGCGAGTGAGATCGCACCGGTCGGTGTCGACCTGTACTCCGGTCTCTCCGGAATCGGGCTGTTCTTCCTCCGCCTGAGCCGGATCACCGGGAAGCGACGCTTTCACGCATACGCGGAACGCATCGCTGACGAGGTCGTACGACGTCTGACCGACGAGCAGGACCAACGCCGCCGGGACGGGCGGCCCGCGGGCCCGCAGGACACCGGCCGGGGTCTCGGGGCCCTGTACTTCCTGAGCCACGACCGGCGGCTGGGCGGACACGGGGAACGGTTCACCGCGGTGCGCGACGCCGTGGTGCCCTGCCTGGCCGGGGCCATCGCCCAGGACCGCAGGTACGACATCCTCGACGGCAGCGCGGGCTGGCTCCTGGCGCTCCTCGCCGCGCACTCCGTCCACCCCGATCCGGAGCTGCTGGCCCTGGCCCGGCTCGCCGGTGAGCACCTGCTCATCGGCCGCACCGTCATGGAGCAGGGCGCCGCCTGGCACAACACGGCCGTCGGCAGCACCCGCCCCCTCACCGGACTGGCCCACGGCACCTCCGGCATCGCCCTGGCGCTGAGCCGCCTCGAAGAGGTCGCACCCGACCGACGGCACATCGAGGCCATCACCCAGGCTCTCGCCTACGAAGCGAGCACCTACAGCCGGCACGAACGGAACTGGCCCGATCTGCGCGACGGTGTGCCGGAGCGGTTCCGGTCGTCCTGGTGCCACGGCGCCGCGGGGATGGCCATGGTCCGCACGGAGCTCATCGCCGCGCCGTACCTGGCCAACGCCGCCCGCGATCTGCGTGCGGAGGTCGTGGACGCCCTGCCCGCCACGCTCATGAGCCGGGCGAACCACAGCCTGTGCCACGGGGACCTGGGCAACCTCGAACTGCTGCTGCTGGCCGAGCGCGCGGACCTGTGCGGCGAAGGGCAGTCGGCCGGAGCGCTGGACGCGGCGCTGGAGGCGGCGCGCAAGACCGGATGGCGCTGCGGTACACCCGACGGGGAAGAGGTCCCGGGGCTCTTCACCGGAATCGCCGGAATCGGCTACAACCTCCTGCGCATCGCCGTCCCGGAAAGCGTGCCCTCGGTCCTGCTCGTACAGCCTCCCGAAGGGCCGTAGAACACCCGTCGTCCTCCTGTGTGCAAAAAGCTGCTGAGTTCCGGTGCGAGCCGGTCGCGCAATCCCGTTGCGCGGCCGGCTCTTTGCCATGTGCATCCGGTCCTGTGGCTGCCACTGCGCTGTGCATTCCGGCCCGTACCACGGCCGGTTGTCGTGCATGCATTCTTTGAGTCAACTGCTAGCACGCTCCGCCAACCTGTATCTGGAACCCCGCAGAGAAAGCGAGTCTCAGATGGCAGGTAAACCGCTGGCCGGAAAGGTTGCCGTGATAACCGGCGGCAGCCGGGGAATCGGCGCTGCCGTGGTCAGGCGTCTGGGGGCAGAGGGGGCGTCCATCGTCTTCGGATACCGCAATGCCGTCGAAGCGGCCCGGCAGTTGGAGTCGGAACTCAAGGCGGACGGAATCCAGGCGCTGGCGGTACGGGCCGATGTCGCCGACCCGCAGGAGACGGGGACTCTCGTCGACCGCGCCGTCGCCACGTTCGGACGACTGGACGTCATGGCGTCCTGCGCGGGCATCGAGCACTTCGGACCGCTGGCCGACCTGACGCCCGAAACCGTCCACGAGGTCTTCGCGGTCAACACCCACGGCCAGCTGTTCGCCGCTCAGCACGCCGCCCGCCATCTGACGGAAGGCGGCCGGATCATTCTCACCTCCTCCGTCGCCGCCCGTCGCACCGTCTTCGAGCACACCCTGTACTCCGCCAGCAAAGCGGCGGTAGAGGCGATGGTGCGCAGCCTGTCCGCCGAGCTCGGCCGCCGCGGCATCACCGTCAACGCGGTGGCGCCCGGAGCAACCGCCACCGACATGGCCGCAGCGAACGGCGCCCGTTACCAGCCCCCCGGGCTCGACCTGCCCACTGAGCGGTGGCTGGCAGTCAGCCACGCGCTCGGCACTGTCGCGCAGCCGGCCGAGGTAGCCGGAGCCTATGCCTTCCTGGCGGGCCCCGACGCCGGGTACATCACCGGGCGCACCCTGCCGGTGGACAGCTGCCTGTTCTGACAACCCCCCTCATCAGGAGCGAAACCGTGTCCACGCTGTGCAAGCCCGCCGTTGCCGTCCCGGAACATGTCATCACCATGGACGAGACGCTGGAATTCGCCAGGAAAGTCCACGCGGACGATCCTCAACTCCCGCTGGCGCTGCGACTGATACGCAATACCGGCGTGCAGAAACGGCATATCGTCCAGCCCATCGAGAAGACACTTGCGCACCCTGGCTTCGAAACACGCAACCGCATCTACGAAGCCGAGTCCAAGAAGCGCGTACCCGCCGTGGTCATGGAGGCACTGGCCCACGCCGATGTGACCGCACAGGACATCGACGCCATTATCTATGTCTCCTGCACCGGCTTCCTGATGCCCTCGCTGACCGCGTGGCTGATCAACGAGCTGGGCTTCAGGTCCGACACCCGGCAGATCCCCATCGCCCAACTGGGCTGCGCCGCCGGCGGAGCGGCGATCAACCGGGCGCACGACTTCTGCACCGCCTACCCGGACAAGAACGTCCTCATCGTCTCCTGCGAGCTGTGCTCGCTGTGCTACCAGCCCACGGACATCGGTGTCGGATCCCTGCTCTCCGACGGCCTGTTCGGTGACGCGGTCGCCGCCGCCGTCGTCCGCGGCACCGGCGGCCGCGGAGTCTCCCTGGAACGCAACGGCTCCTACCTCATTCCGCACACCGAGGACTGGATCTCCTACGCGGTCCGCTCCACCGGGTTCCACTTCCAGCTGGACCGCAGGGTGCCCGGCACCATGGAGCCCCTCGCTCCCGTCATGCGCGAGCTGGCCACCGAGCACCGGTGGGACATCGAGGGTCTCGGCTTCTACATCATCCATGCGGGCGGCCCCCGCATCCTCGACGACCTGTCGAAGTTCCTCGGTGTCCCGCCCGAGAGCTTCCGCTACAGCCGGGCGACGCTGACCGAATACGGCAACATCGCCAGCGCCGTCGTCCTGGACGCCCTGGCCCGGCTCTTCGACGAGGGCGGGGCCCCGCTCGGCGCCCAGGGCGTGATCGCCGGATTCGGCCCCGGCATCACGGCGGAGATGGCTCTGGGCACCTGGGTCGGCAGCGAACAGGACGGCGTCCGGCCCGCGGTCCGGGAGGCAGTGCCCGCGATGTCCTGAGGCCGGTGGCCCGCGGCTCGCCGGCAACACCCCCACACCACACGGTGCACACCACGCGGTTCACGAGAGGAAGCCAGCTGTGGACGGAGTGATCGTCCCTCCCGGGCAGGGCAGGAAGCTCGTCACCAAGGCACAGGAGGTGACCTTCAAGGTCACTGGTGCCGACGCCGGGTTCGCGTCGATATTCGAGGTCGTCGTCCCTCCGGGCTTCGACACCGGCGCGCACTTTCACACGCATTCGAAGGAGTTCTTCTACATCCTCGAAGGGCAGCTCGATCTGTTGGCCTTCGAACCGAAGGAACGCACGGAGGACAGCTGGCACGACTGGGAGGCACCGGACGGCCGGCGGGTCGTGCGGGCGGGCGTGGGCAGCAGCATGTTCGTCCCCGAGCACACCCCCCACGCGTTCCGTAATCCGACCGACCAGCCGACCCGGATGATCTTCCAGTGCGCTCCGCCGCCGGACCACGAGCGCTACTTCGAGGAGCTGTGCGACATCTTCTCCTCCGGCAGGACGGTCGACTCGGACAAGGTGCAGCGGCTGCGCGACCGCTACGACGTCACCCAGCTCACCCCGCTCCGCTTCGGGCCCGGTCAGCGGTGACCGGAGCCTGACCGGAACGCCCCCTAGCCGCCGCATGGAGAGACCGTGGCAGACCCACTGACCCAACGGACGGCACTGGTCACCGGCGGCAGCCGGGGGATCGGCGCCGCGACCGCAAGAGCGCTGGCCCGCCTCGGCGCCCAGGTGGTACTCACTTACCGCAGCGACCGGGACGCGGCCGAAGGCGTCGCCGCCGAGTGCCGCGCGCTGGCCGGCACGGCGCACGTGCTGCGTGCCGATCTCGACGGGACCGAGGCCGCGGACGGGTTGCTGGACGGCCTGCGCGATGCCGTCGGCGCAGTCGACATCGTGGTGAGCAACGCGACAACCCCCCACAGCAGAGCGGGAGTCGTGCAACTCGGCACGGATCAGCTGCTGCACAAGGTCACTGCCGACCTGGCGGTGCTCCACCGGCTGGTCCGGGGGCTGGTCCCCGGCATGCAGCGGCGCGGGTTCGGCCGGTTCGTGGTGATCAGCAGCGGTCACGCCATCGGGCCCACCGCGCCGGGCATGGCCGCCTACGGGGTCGGCAAGGCGGCCCTGGAGGCACTGGTGCGCTACACCGCTGCCGAAGAAGGACACAGCGGAGTCACCGTGAACGCGGTACGGCCCGGATTCGTCCAGACCGACACCAGCCGGGACGTACCCGAGGCGGTACGGGCGGCGATGCGGCGCACGATTCCGGCGGGACGCCTCGCCGGCGCCGAGGACATCGCGGGGATCGTGTCGCTGATCGTGCAGCCCGCCTCCGGCTGGGTCAACGGAGTGTCCATCCCGGCCTCCGGCGGGCTCAACCACCCCGTCGACTGGACGAGGGCGCTGCCGGCACCCGCGCCCGTGCGGGAGGGGGCGACGTGATCGCCTCCTCACCGTCGGTGGCACCGGAGCTGTTCCGCGACTCCATGCGGCAGTGGGCGACCGGCATCACGGTCGTCACCGCCGCTGACGCGGCCGGCCGGCCCCACGGGTTCACGGCCAGCTCCTTCACCGCCGTATCGATGACACCTCCGCTGGTTCTGGTCTGCCTGGACCAGAACGCCAACTGCCTGGAGACCTTTCGCGAGTCCGACTGGTTCGCCGTCCATGTGCTGCGTGACGACCAGGAGGGGCTGGCGATGCGGTTCGCCCGCAAGGACGCGGACAAGTTCGCCGGGTCCGAGCCACGGTCCGGACTGGGTGGCGCACCACTGCTGGACGGGGCCCTCACCCGGCTGGAATGCCGGACGGCGGAGCGTATCGCGGCAGGCGACCACGTGATCCTGCTCGGGGAGGTGCGCCGCGCCCGCGTGCGGGAGGGCGAACCCCTGCTGTATTACCAGCGGGCCTTCCACCGCGTCCGGCCCTTCGCCGCGGAAGCGGTCCCGGCGGGCACCCCCCGCGCCGCGTCCCGAGCACATCCATGAGCGGGCGGCAGAACCCGCCCGCGACGTCTGTCCACCGACCCGAATACCGGTAATGAGCTGATTGAGGTACTGATGAGTGATGTGACCGTGCCCGGACCCAGGCGGTTCGGTGTCTTCCTTGCGCCGTTCCACAAGAGCGGGCAGAACCCGACGCTGGCCCTTGCGGACGACCTCGATCTGATGGTGCATCTGGACCGGTCGGGCTTCGACGAGGCGTGGATCGGTGAGCATCACTCAGGTGGCTGGGAACTGGTCCCCGCACCCGAGTTGTTCATCGCCACGGCGGCCGAGCGCACCAGGCACCTGAGGTTCGGCACGGGAGTCACCTCCCTGCCGTACCACCACCCGTTGATGCTCGCCGACCGCATGGTGCTGCTCGACCATCTCACCCGAGGCCGTGCGATGCTCGGTGTCGGTCCCGGTGCACTGGCCTCGGACGCGTACATGATGGGCATCGAGGTGGCCCGGCAGCGGGACATGATGGCGGAGGGCCTGGAGGCGGTCGTCGCGCTGCTCCGCGGGGACCAGCCGGTCACCCGCAAGACCGACTGGTTCGAACTGCGCGAGGCGCGCCTGCAGGTGCGCCCCTACACCGCACCTCACTTCGAGATCGCGGTGGCCGGGACGATCTCGCCGTCGGGCCCGCTGTCCGCGGGCCGGTTCGGCTGTGCGCTGATGTCGATCGCCGCAACCGCCTCTGCGGGATTCAATGTTCTGGGGCAGCACTGGGACCTCATGGAGCAGCAGGCCGACCAGTACGGCAGCTCGGTCGACCGGAACGCCTGGCGCATCTCGGGGCCGATGCACATCGCCGAGACCCGGGAACAGGCCATCGCCGATGTGACGCACGGCCTGAGCGACTGGGTCGAGTACTTCACACAGGTCGCGACGCTGCCGCTGGCTCCGGAATCGGACAACCACGCAGATCTGGTCGACGCGGTCAACGCGTCCGGCTTCGCGGTCATCGGAACCCCCGACGACGCGATCGCTCAGATCGAACGCCTCGCCAAGCAGTCCGGCGGGTTCGGTACCTACCTGATGATGGGGCACAACTGGGCCGACCGAGAGCGCACCCGGCGCTCTTACGACCTGTTCGCCCGCTATGTGGCCCCGCACTTCCAGGGTTCCCTGGACAGCCTGCACGCCAGCCGGGACTGGGTGGCGGAGAACCGCCCGCAGTTCCTCGGCGCCTCGAACGCCGCCATTCACTCAGCCATCGAACGCCATGCGGCCGGGGCGAGCCCGTCCGCCGGTTGAACGGCCCCGGACCGCCCCGACCTCCGCGTCGATCACCCGAACATCCCTGGACAGAAATGAAGGAGTCCGCATGAGCCTTGACAGCGCGCCCGCCGCCGTGAACCCCTCGACCACTGATGAGCCGGTACTGGTCGGCCATTCCTTCACCGTCCGCGTCGACACCGGGCTGGTGGCCCGTCAGGAGTACTCCGCCGACGGCAGGAGCGTCACGCTCACCGTCCTGGAGCCGGGGAACAGCGGTGTCCCGGCGGGCCCCTGCGGCACGGTGGACGTCTTCATCCGCCGCCTTTCCCCTGGCACGTACCAGGTCGGCTGGGTGGAGCCGAACGGCGTGGTGATCTGCAATGTGCAGGACCTGGTGGCAGGAACCATGAGCAACTTCCTCAGCAAGCCGCCGCTGGAGGGCGGCGAGCGCCGGGGAGAGATGCACACCGGCAAGATCAGCCGCAACTCCTGACCTCGGACGGCCGCCGCCGACGAGGCGATGCGGCGCACCGCTGCGGCCCCGCTCGCACTCCCTCACCGGGCGGGGCCGCTTCCCCACCGGGGTTGGACAACGGGAAGGCCACCCGCATGGCACGTGCAACGACGGCGACCGCCTCGGTCCGGGGGCTGGTCGACGAGCAACGTCATCTTCCGCAAGCAGATCACCGAGGCCGACGACCCCGAGGCCATGCGCGCCCGCATGGTCAAGGAATACAGGTCCGAGCTGATGCACCCCTACTACGCGGCCGAGCGCGGCCTGGTCGACGACGTCATCGACCCCGCCGACACCCGCCACACCCTCATCCGCGCCCTGGAGATGCTGCGCACCAAGCACGCCGATCTCCCGGCCCGCAAGCACGGCAACCCGCCCCAGTGACCCACGCCACCGCGACGAGGGAGAAGACACCGTGAACCCCGCCCACCGCAACCACCCCATCCGCGTGGAAAGAGGCCAGGCCAGCGAGGAGGAGCTCGCCGCCCTCGCCGCCGTCCTCCTGGCCCGCGCCGCCCACCGCCCCTCGGCCGTCCCCGGCCCGCGCCCCACCGCCGCCCGCTGGCGCCGCCTGGAGCGCCAGACCGGCTTCCGAGGAGCCACCAGCTGGCAACGCTGACCAGCCGAACCGGCGACGGCGCCGCACCCCACGGTGCGTTCGAGGGGGCGCTGCCACACCGCCGGAGACGTCAGCCGACATGCTCTGGCGCGGCAGCCGGGCTCTTGAGCCGGTTGACCGCGCCTTCAGTCCCACTCCCAGGTGATGCCGAGGACGCCCGGCCGTATCTGCTGCTCCAGGAGGTGGACCGAGCCGGAGGCGTTCAGTGTCAGATCGGCGACCGCCTCGCGAGGGGCGGTCGCCGAGGGACGGGAGAAGCGGCGGCAGTGGACGGGCAGGGCGGCGCGGTCGAAGCCGACCTGGAGAACATACTGGCCGCCGCCGTAGGTGAAGCCGCGAACGTACTCATGGCTGGGCGCGCCGGTTCCGTCCTCGAATCGGTACCCCAGGACGGCGGTCTCCCCGACTCCTAACCGCCCGTCGAAGAGCAGCTCGACGACGACCACTCCCGAAGCGCCGTGCCGCCGGATCCGCCCGACCCGGCAGTTGCCGAGACCGCGTACCCGTACCCGGTCCGTGTCGCAGCCCGGGTCGCCGTGATGGATGGCGAGATAGCGGTCGACGCCATCGCGGTGGGCCCGTACGACGTGCTGCGAGTCGCGGGCGGCGAGCTCCCGGTGGGCACCGATGTGAACGTGCTCGTAGTGGATCACGGTGTGCAGCCCGCCGTCCGCCGGTGCCGCCAGACTCGCCAGCAGTGATTCGAGCGCTGCGGCGGGTTCGAGGAGGGTGCGATACGGGCGGGCCGGGGGACGGTCGCCGGTGGCACGTGGACCTATCAGGCGGGTGAGGGCGTGCGGGGGGAGCTCCAGGACCTCCTCGAGTGCGGTGACGGCACGCAGCGACTCGGGCCGCTCGGGCCGCCGCACACCGCGCTGCCAGTAGCTGAGGCTGGTGACACCGACGCGTATGCCGCGCTGGGCGAGCCGGTGCTGCACGCGGTGCAGCGCCAGCCCGCGTGCGGCAAGCGCGGCCCGGAGCGCGGCGGAGAACGGGCCGGTGCGCAGGGCTTCGGCGAGTTCGGCCTCGGGGTTGGGGCGGCGGGAGGGGCCGAGGGCCGGGTCACCGGGGCGCGGGGCGGCTCGGCGGTCGGTACTGTGTGCTGCCATCGGGCCCCTCCTCACCCCTCTGCTCGCTTACCCGTGAACGTTCACTTCCCCGTCCTGGAACGGGGCGTTACCTGTGCTGCCAGCAGCTGGCACGTGCCGGGGCGTTCACAACCGTACGAGTGGAATTCACTTCGCCGCCAGCCCTGTGGATAACGTCATTGACCGGGACCCGACATGAGATCGATGCTGCTGTCGCAGCGTCCGGACGCGCTCCTCCACCCCCACCCCGACTGGGAGGAACGCCATGTCCCCCACCACCCCGGGCCGTAGACGGCTGGCGACAGCGGTCCTCGCGACCGTCGCCGTCCTCGTACCGACGGCCACCGCTCACGCCGCCCCGCACCCCGCCGCCCCGCACACCGCCGCTCCCCTGGCCGTTCCCGCCGCCAAGCGCCTCGACATCACCATGCAGGCGCAGCAGAACAGCAACTGGTGCTGGGCGGCGAGCGGCAACACCATCGCGTCGTGGTTCGGGCGCGCGTACACCCAGAACCAGTTCTGCGACGCCGCTTTCAACCGGCCCCAGGGCAGCACCTGCGGCAACTGGCAGGCGGCATTGGGCGACGTGCAGAACGCCCTCGACTGGATGGGCATCAACCCCGGTACGTACGTCAGGGGTTATCTGCGCTACAGCACCGTGCAGAACGAGATCAGCGCCGACCGTCCCATCGAGACGCGCATCGAGTGGAGCTCCGGGGGCGGGCACATGCATGTGCTGTACGGCTACGACACCTCGGGGACACGCGTCTACTGGGGCGACCCGTGGCCCTCCAACTACCGTTACAACTGGGGGGATTACGACTACTACGTGAGCAACGACTCGTTCACGTGGACCCACTCGCTCTACGGGATCGGAGCGTGACCCCCATGAGCCCGATCCGCACGTCACCGATCCAGATCCAGACGTCATCGAGCGGCACGGCACCGAGCCCGGCGTCGCCGAAGCACCGCACACCGAACCGGCAGGCGCCCGCCCGGCGCAAACCCCTCCGCAGGAGCGTGGCGGTCGCGGCGCTCGCCGCCACCGCGATCCTCGGCGTCGCCCACGCGGCCGCCGCCGGCGAGCCTGCCGCGCCCTTCACCGCCGCCGACACCGCTCAGGCACGCGAGGCGGCGTCAACACCGGCGACCCTCCTCACCCTTTCGCGCTTCTTCGCCCGCGACGGGGCGATCGCGCAGAGCGCGGCCCGGCCGCACCTGGTCGGCCCGTCGGTAACCGTCCGCTACCTCGCCCCGGGGTTCGTCGCCGGACGCCCGGGCGCCCCTGTCGCCGACCCGCAGTTCGTCGCGAGCAAGGCGGTCTCCGCGGACGGCCAGGTCGCCTCGGTGTGGACCGTACGGACGCCACAGGGGTGGAAGGTCGTCAACATCGCGACCGGCGGTGACGAGACCGACTACGTCAACGAGGCACACGGCCTGGGAACCGTCTTCCGGGAACCGCAGATCGACGCGTGGTACGTGGTGCGCGACGGCCGTGTGCTGCCGCTCGACCCCGACGCGCGGCGCGCCGTGGGGAACAGCGGCGTGTCCCTGGCCGCCTACCAGCGCCTCGTCCACGCGAAATACGGCGACAAGCTCCCGGGGTCCGCCTACGACCGGGCGGGCGAGGGCGGCGGTTACGGCGGCACGGCCGCGCCCCCGCCCCCGCCCGCGTCCGCGTCCGCCGGGGCAGCCCTCACCGCGGGCGCCGCCGCCACGGCCGCCACCGCCTTGCTCGGCGCCTGGTTCGGCGTCCGCCGCCTGCGGCGCTCGCACCGCGTCGGCTGAGCCGCCTCCCCGGCCCCGCGCCTCCCGTGCCCCAGGCCCATCCGTCTGGGGCACGGGGGCCGTCCGCCCGGCCCACGCGGGGGGTGCCGGTCCTCGCCAGGAGGGTGATCCGACCCGGAGGACCACCCCGTCCTCGGGCTGCTCCACGTTCCGGCGGGTTGCCTCAGCCGCGTTCGAGAAGGGCGGTCCCGAGGTCGCTGGCCACGTAGTTGACCTCGCGCCGGTAGCGGTGGCTGATCACCAGGCCGGCCTCCCGCAGGACCGTGAGGTGCTGGGAGACCGCGCCCAGGCTCAGGCCGGTGCGGGCGGCCAGCTGGGTCGTGGTGGCGGGCGAGCTGGTGCAGGTCAGCAGCTGGGCCCGGCTGCGGCCCAGGAGGCGGGCCAGGCTGTCGCCGGTCGTGCCCCGGCACTCCCACAGGGTGCCGACGGCACGGGTGGGGTAGACCAGGGCGGGCTGGGCCGGGCCGTCCTCGGTGAGGAAGTGGCAGCGGACCGCGAACGCCGTGGGTGCCAGGGTGATCCCGGCGCCGCCCAGACCGGGGGCGGACTCGGGCAGGTCCGGCGCGAGCAGGGTGTCCCCGGACCAGGTCAGCGCCGGGTTCAGACCGGCGAAGACCTGCCGGATGCCGTCCTCCGCCAACTGCCGGGTCCGGTGGGTGATGTCCGCCTCCAGCACGGCACGGATCCTCGGCCAGTACGGCTGGACCGCGGCCCCCCACCAGGCCCGTACCGCGTCCGCGAGCCCGGGAGCCGGAGGCAGGAAGGCCAGTTCCTCCTCGATCTCGGCGAGCGGGCAGCGCGGCGGTGGCGTGCGGACCGGCGACTTCAGGGGCGCGGTCCGCTCGGCCAGGTCCTGGTCTCGCAGCAAGGTCAACGCCGAGCGGATCCACGGCAGATGGACCGCGTGCCGGCCCGGGTCCAGGGCCGCCTGGTAACTGGCGACCGTCTCCCACAGCGGTGACATCGCGAACCTGACGCCGGCGATGTCGTCCACGCCGAACCGCACCGCGCCCATGCCGCGTCTCCCCCGCCGGTCACCGATGTTTTCGCCCAGACTAAAACAATGGCGGGCGCGGCACCACGCCGGTGATCCTTCCGGTCATGACGCCTTCCCGGTTGCCCGGCCTCGAGCCGTCCCGCTCCAGCCTCTTCTTCCACCCCGACTTCCGCAGGTTCTGGACCGCGGACTCGGTCAGCCAGGCCGGTGCCGCCGTGACGCTCGTCGCCCTTCCGCTGGTGGCCATCGGCCCGCTGGACGCCACGCCGTTCGAGACGGGGCTGCTGGTCGTCTTCGAGTACCTGGCCTTCCTGTTCATCGGCCTGCCCGCCGGTGCCTGGGTGGACCGCGTCCGCCGCCGTCCGGTGATGCTCGCCTGCGTTCTGGCCCGGGCCGTCCTGCTCGGCTCGATCCCGGTCGCGTACCGGCTGGACGTCCTGACGATGGGCCAGCTGTACGTCGCCGCGTTCGGCGTCTCCGTGTGCACGGTCTTCTTCGACGTGGCCTACCAGAGCTATCTGCCGCATCTCGTCGAGGACGGCCAGCTGCTGGAGGCCAACGTCAAGCTGGAGGCCACCCGCAACATCGCCCAGGTCGGCGGGCCGGGCCTGGGCGGTGTGCTGGTCGGGGCGCTGACGGCGCCGGTCGCGATCCTCGTCGACGCGGTCGGCTTCGTGACCTCGGCGCTCTTCCTGGCGCGGATCCGCGGCAGCGAGGCCGAACCCGGGGTCCGCCCCGGGGCGAGCCTGCGGTCCGAGATCGCCGAGGGGCTGCGGTTCCTCTTCGGCAACCCGCTGCTACGGGCGATCACCCTGACCGCCGCCATCACCAACCTGGCCGCGATGATCGGCGCGTCGATGCTGCTGGTGCTGCTCAACGGCGAGTTGGGGCTGTCGCCGTTCCTGTGCGGTCTGGTCTTCACCGCGGAGGCGGTGGGCGGGCTGCTCGGCAGCCTGCTCACCACGAGGATCACCGCCCGGCTCGGGCAGGGTCCCGCGATGTGCCTGTCGGTGACCGTGAGCGGCCTGCTGTGGATGCTGGCGCTGCCGATGTTCCAGTCGGACTGGCGGTTCGCGGTCGGGGTCGTGCTCCAGGGCCTCGGCTGGGTGGTGTTCATGACGTTCAAGATCAACTCGGTCGTGTTCCGGCAGCAGTTGTGCCCCAGGCCGCTGCTGGGCCGGATGACGGCGTCGGTGCGTTTCGTGGTCTGGGGAGCCATGCCGGTGGGTGCACTCCTGGGCAGTGCGCTGGGGCAGAGCATCGGGGTGCGGCAGGCCATGTGGGTCGGTGTTCTGGGCGAACTTCTCGCCGTGGTCCCGGTGTTGGTCTCGCCGCTGCGCACCATGCGCGAACTGCCCGGCAGGCCCACGCACGTGGACGGCAAGGCTCCGGCTGTCGCCCCATGACCTCCGTGGAGACGGCAGGGCCGGGGCAGTGATCGAAGCGAGCGCGTCCGGGACGCGCGGAAGGGCTGGGAACGCCCTCAACCCGCCCTGCCGAGCGGGATACTGGTGTCTTTGTGACGACGAGGCGACCAGGGGAGCGCATCGGTGAATTCTGCGGGGAAGAGGGATGGTTGGGGTGCGGACGGCAGGCGGGGCACGCGGCATGCGGTCGTCGTGGGCGGGAGCCTCGCGGGGCTGCTCGCGGCGCACGTCCTCGCCGGGTATGCCGACCGGGTGACCGTCGTCGAGCGCGACCGGTTCCCGGACGGTGCAGGGCCGCGCTCCGGCGTGTCGCAGGGCCGGCATCCGCATGTCCTGCTGGAGGGCGGGCAGGTGGCTCTGGAGTCGCTGCTGCCGGGCTTCCTGGCGGAGCTGCGGGCGGCGGGGGCACCGCGCGTGGGCCTGCCGTCGGACATGGTGCAGATTCAGAACGGGCGCTGGTTCCGGCGGCTGCCCGCGACGACGCACATCTACACCGGCTCACGCGCCCGACTCGAGGAGCTGGTGCGGCGGCGCGTTCTCGCCAACCCGGTGGTCAGCGCGGTGGAGGCGACCGATGCCGTCGGGCTCCTCGGTGACGCCTCGCGCGTGCGGGGCGTGCTGCTGCGGGACCGCTCCGGCGACGCCCGAGGGGAGCAGCGTGCCCTTGAGGCCGACCTGGTCGTCGACGCCTCCGGCGCCGGCACGAAGGCCCCGCAGTGGCTCACGGCGATCGGGGCGGAGGCCCCGCACGAGGAGACCATCGACACGGGTCTCGCGTACGCCTCCCGCCTCTACCGCGGCAGGAGCGGTGTCCTCGACGGCGACACCAGCGCCTACTACGTCTACCCCAGCCGCGCCCAGGTCCACGGCGGTGGTGCGCTACCGCTGGAGGACGGTACCCATCTGGTCATCGTCTCGGGACTGCGCGGTGACGAACCGCCCACGGGCGACGACGAGTTCGTGACGTACACCAAGAAGAGGCTGCCGCATCCGCTCCTGCACCAGTGGCTGGACGAGGCCGAACCGCTGTCGTCGGCGTTCGGCTACCGGCGGACCGCGAACATCCGCCGCCGCTACGACCTGCCCGGCCGCCGCCCCGCCGGATTCATCGCCACCGGCGACGCACTGTGCACCTTCAACCCGATCTACGGGCAGGGCATGGCCGTCGCCGCGATGACCGCGGTCGCCCTGCGCGACGCACTGGCCGAACCGCGCCGGATCGCCACGACGCGGCGCGTGCAGCGGGCACTCCTCGCGGCGTCCCGGCAGGCGTGGGACATCTCCGCCGGGGCGGACCGCAAGATGCCGGGCGCGGTGGGCACTGCCGTAGCCACCGGGCCGGCGGACCGAGTCGCCGACTGGTACCTGCAGCGTGTCATGGAGCGCTACCCCGGCGACCCCGTGGTGGGGCCCGCCTTCCGCTCCGTACTGACCCTCTGCGCACCCGTCACCGCCCTGTTCGCCCCGCCCGTGGTCCGGGCCGTCCTCCTGCGCCCGCCCGCGCCGACGCCCACCGAGCCGCCGACGACACCGGAGGGAGACGGGAGCTGAGCGAAGCCGGCAGCTGACGGCGACGGTCCGCGCCGGTCCGCCCGCTGGCCCGTCCGTCCCGGAGGCCCGTTGTCCGGGGACTGTTCCGTTCCGCGCGAGGAGCACCGGTGGCGGCCGCCCACCCCCTCGCCCGCCACCCGGGCGATTCCCACCCCTGCACTTCTGCGTTCCGGGAAGCCGGCCTCCCGGCCACGGCCGGGCCGACTGGCACGCCGGCGCGGTGGGCGAAGATGCCGGCGTCGCCCAGGGACTCGGCCAGCCCAGGGGTGGGGTGGGCGGGTACCTGGGCGATCCGCCGCGTTCCGCGGTCACCGGGTACCCGACCGGTCCGCCTCGCGTCAGCCCTCCCCCGGCACGACGGCGATGTCCCCCGTAACGAACCCGCCCCCGCCGCCAACGGTGACACCACAGCCCCCGCCACCCCAGCAACGAGCGTTGATCGTGGTGACGCCAGGGGGACGGTGAAGTTCTCGACACTGCCGGAACAGTCGAAACGGCAGACGTGGGTGTAGGGAGCGAGGGTGCGCTCACGGTTGGCGCAATGGCCGCACGGGACTCGATACCGCTGGCGCGTACGGGAGCGGCGCCAATGGTTGCCCGGGTCATGGCGTACCGTCCTTTCCTCGCGGATTGGGCGGCCGACCGGCAGTGTGTCGGTCACGGTGCCAGGGAACGGGAGCGCGGTCGGTCACCTGTTCGCCCGGATCGTTACCGGCCACCGGAGTTGCGGGTATCCGTAGCCCCGGGCCACGACGGACATGCTGCGCGATGTGGTGAGTGCGGTCAGCGGAAGCCCGTACGAGCAGGGCGCTGCCGTGTCCACGTGGATGGACTCCCTTCGATCAGGCGCGGCTCACCGTCCCGACTGCGGCCTCCACGCAGCCCTCGATGCGGCTCAGTCGCCGGAGTGCCGTTGCCGTCCTTTTGCCCCTTTCCCGTCCGCGTGCTTGCCTGACCACTCGCCGCCCTTGTCGCCACCGCGCTCCCGTTCGGGTGGCGTCCTGGCGGCCGGAGGGGCAGGCGATGGCGTCGTGGCCGGGGTCCGGCCGGCGGGTGTCGACGCGATGCGAGCGGGTGAGGGAGAGGACGGAGACGTAGGCGCCGTGGCGCCGGAATCCAGCGCGGCTCCGAGGGCCGTGGCCCCGGCGAACAGGGCGAGGCCGGCGCCGGCGAGAACGGCTTTGGAGGCCGGTTTGCGGCGACCGCTGGGGCGCGAGTGCGTGCCGGCGCGCAATTCACCGGCGTGCGGGGCCGAAGACGATGGAATTGCCGGGGCGGGCATGAGGGTGGTGCCGTCGTGCTCGGCCGGGCGCGGTGCCCCGTTCTGCGCGGCGAGCCAGGCGGCTGCCTGCTCGGCGGTGGGCCGGTGGGCCGGGTCCTTCGCCAGCATGTGCAGCACGTAGTCGGAGAGCGGCTGCGGTATGCCGGGGCGCAGGTGGCCGGGCGGTACCGGTGTGGCACTGACGTGCTGCTGGACCACGGCGAGTGACGTGGCTCCGCTGAACGGAGGCCGTCCGGTGAGCAGTTCGTACAGGACACAACCGAGGGAGTACACGTCGGACGCGGGCTGCGCGGGACGGCCCAACGCGCGTTCCGGAGCCAGGTAGTCGGCAGTGCCGATGATCTTGCCCGTGGCGGTCAGGCCGCTGGCGGCCTCCTCGGCGAAGCGCGCGATGCCGAAGTCGGTGATCTTCACCGTACGGTCGGTGGTCAGCATCACGTTGGCGGGTTTGACGTCCCGGTGGACCACTCCCTCCTGGTGTGCCGCAGAGAGGCCGGCGGCCGCCTGTGCCGTGATGGCCGCCGCCTCGGCCGGGGGCAGGACACTTCGCAGGGAGCGTTCCTGGGCCAGGTTCCAGCCGTCGACGAGTTCCATGACCAGGTGAGGCTGGTCATGGTGCGCGTCGAAGTCGTACATGCCCACGACGTTGGGGTGGCTGACCCGGGCCACGATCCGCGCCTCCAGGCGGAATCGCTCGGCGTCCTCCGCCTCCTCGGTATGCAGCAGTTTGACCGCCACGGGCCACCCGAGGAGTTGGTCGCAGGCTCGCCACACCTCCCCCATCGCGCCGCGTCCCAGCAGCTCCTGCAGCTCGTAGCGGTCCGCCAGCAGACTCTGCACACCCACCCCGATCATCGCGTTGCTCGTACTTCCCCCAGGCCCGGTGGTTCGGTTTGCGGGCGTTCGGGTCCCGGTTGCCCGGGCCGGGGATTCACCTGCCTGCCCCTCGTTGCGCGACCACCCGCTCGGAACAGGGGGCGAGCAGGTGCCACGAAGCCCCTGGGTCCCCTGGGCCCACTCCTACAGCGCACGGGAGTGCCGGGCCGTCACACCCTCGTCCCTGAAGCCGGGCCCGGCGTGTACCAGTTGACCGTGCTGGGCGGCCAGACGTAGCGGGATGGGGCCGGCCCTGGGCACTTAGGCGTCCGCGTCATGGACCGCCCGAGCGGCTGGCCCGCCCGCCAGCCGCCTGTTCGGCGGTGACGGTCACCCGCACGCTCGCGCCCGTACGGCAGGGCTTCCGTCAGGCGCTCGGGTGTCGTCCTCCGTGGTCAGTCTTCGCCCACAAGGTCGAGGTCGTCACGAGACGTCACCGCGGTGATCTCCGGAACAGGCCACTTGCGGTCCAGTGGCAGGGACACATCCCGCCACCAGGCATGCGTGGGGAGGATTCCAGCAGGCTCGAAGGGCCGGCCCGGAACAGGGAGGGCGACCGGCTGTCCGACCGCGTCGGCTGCTGCAAGCGTCCACTCCCCCGGCTCGGCCCAGGGGTGCGGGGCGAGGTTGAAGGTGCCCCAGTGGATCGGCAGCAGCGCGCCGTGCGGCGCTCCGCCCTGCAGATCGAGGTGGGCGCGCAGGCCTTCCTCGGGCGTCATGTGGATGTCGCGCCAGAACTCGCTGTACGCGCCGATCTGGATCATCGTGGCGTCGAACGGGCCGTGGGCCGCGCCGATGGCCTCGAAGCCGTCGAAGTAGCCCGTGTCACCGCTGTGGAAGACGCGGTGCTCCTCGCCTGCGACGGCCCAGGACGCCCAGAGGGTGTGCTGGGTGTTGCGCAGGCCGCGGCCGCAGAAGTGGCGGGCCGGGGTGGCGGTGAGGGTGAGCCCGCCGACCCTGGTCGACTCGTGCCAGTCCAGTTCGCGCAGCCGGTCCGGGGAGACGCCCCAGTGTTCGAGGTGGGCGCCGACGCCGAGCGGCACGGCGAACAGGGTGTCCGTGCCGGCCAGCGCCTTGATGGTGGGCAGGTCCAGGTGGTCGTAGTGGTCGTGCGAGATGACGACCACGTCGACCTCGCCGAGCGCGGCCAGCGGCAGCGGCACGGGGTGCAGCCGCTTGGGTCCGGCGAACGGGAACGGGGAGCAGCGCTCGCCCCAGACGGGGTCGAACAGCACGCGGTGGCCGTCGATCTCCGCGAGGACGCTGGAGTGGCCCATCCAGGTCAGCCGCAGTCCTGTGGCGGGCGGCTCGGCCAGGTCGGCGAAGGTCGTGGGATGCACCGGGACGGTGCCCTTCGGGGCGCGCAGGGGACGGGTGTCCTTGTCGAGGAACACCTTGGCGAGGTCCAGCGCGGAACCGGAGGGCCGGGTGCGTGCCGTGCCGCCCGGGTTCTGGAAGACGCCGTCCCTGAAGTGGGGAGAGCGGCGGATGCGTGCCAGGCGCTCACCGCCCGGGTCCGCGCCGAAGGCCGCCGGCCGCAGCGCGCGGAGCCCGGAGCTCCAGGAACGCAATCCGGTCACGGTACCTCCCGGTGGAGTGGGTGAGGCTCCCCATTATGGTCGGCCCCTCCGACAGCCCGGGACGGCCGGGGTGCCCGCACGCCCCCGGCACGCGCCATTGACCCTTCGTTCAGCGCGTTGACAGGGTGCTACGACCTCCGGATACTGACTCGTTATTCAGTAGAGGGAGGGCGTTGGAAGCGACGCGCCGGAAGCTCTGTCCTGCGCCTTCGCGCGACGGGATGCGGCGCGCGGGAGCGTACCGGCCTCGGTGGGCCCGCCGCCGGGCGGCCTGTCCGCCCCGGTCCGCGCCTACGACGGACACGGCACACACACGCGCGCGTGCCACCCGCCACCCTGGCGCGCGCCCGCGCCGAGGCCTCGAGCGCGGCCCGGCCCCACCCCTGAGCACCGCCCCCGAGGAGACCCCATGACCGTCCCCGCCCCGCTGATGTCGCTCGTCTGGACGGACCACGTCACCGGCCGCCGGGGCTTCCTGGTCGTGGACCGGCTGGTGCGCGGTGTGGCCAGCGGCGGGCTGCGGATGCGCCCCGGCTGCACCCTGGAGGAGGTGGCGGGGCTCGCCCGCGGCATGACGATGAAGGAGGCGCTGCACTACGACCCCGAGGCGCGCTACGTCCCCCTCGGCGGCGCCAAGGGCGGCATCGACTGCGATCCGCAGGATCCACAGGCGTACGGGCTCCTCGTCCGCTATCTGCGCGCCATGCGGCCGTACATCGAGTGTTTCTGGACCACCGGCGAGGACCTCGGTCTCACCCAGGACCTCGTCGACCGGGCGGCTGCCGAGGCGGGCCTGGTCTCCTCCGTCCAGGCGGTGTACCCGCTGCTGGACGACGAGGCGACGGCCCGCAGACGACTCGCGGACGCCTTCGCGGTCGAGGTGGACGGCATCGGCCTGGACGAGCTGGCCGGCGGCTGCGGGGTCGCCGAGTCGGTGCTCGCGGCGCTGGACCGGGCGGTGGTGCCGTACGCGGGCACCCGGGTGGCCGTGCAGGGGCTCGGCACGATGGGCGGGGCCACCGCGAGGTTCCTGGCGCGCGCGGGGCTGACGGTGGTGGCGGTCGCCGACCTCAAGGGCACGATCGCCAATCCGGCGGGGCTCGACGTCGAGGCGTTGCTGACCGCCCGGGACGGTAACGGCACCGTCGACCGCCGTGCGCTGCGCCCCGGCGACCGCGAACTGCCCGGGGACGCCTGGCTGTCCGCTGACGCCGAGGTGCTGGTACCGGCCGCCGTGTCGTACGCGATCGACACCGGGAACCAGCAGCGGATCCGCGCCCGCTGGATCGTGGAGGCCGCCAACATGCCCGTGCTGCCCGAGGCGGAGGAGCCGCTGGCGGCGCGCGGGGTGGCCGTGCTGCCGGACGTCGTGGTCAACTCCGCCACCAACGCCTGGTGGTGGTGGACCCTGTTCGGCGACATCGGCCCCGACGCCGACGAGGCCTTCGCGCACATCCGGCGCTCCATGCGCGCCCTGGTCGAGCTGATGCTCGACCGTGCGGACGCGGACGGTACGACCCCGCGCGCGGCCGCCCACGCCCTGGTGACCGACCGGCTGCCGGTGATCGCGGACCGCTTCGGGTGGTACCGGTGACGGACCCCGGCGAGCCCCCGCCACCCCGTGGGCAGGTCACAGTCCCGCACTCGAACAGCCGGAAGGAACCGGGTCCTTCCGCGGCACCCCTGCCAACGGATTAGGGTGACCGGGTGGCGAGAGTGCGGTTGAGCGTGGCCGAGCGGCGGGAGGAACTGCTGCGGGCCGCCATCGGGCAGATCGAGGCGCGGGGCGTGGCGGCGGTCAGGATCGCCGACGTGGCCGCGACGCTCGGGGTGAGCAACGCGCTGGTGCTGTACCACTTCTCGACGAAGGAGAGGCTGGTCGCGGCCGCGTTCGCGTACGCGGCCGAGGACGATCTCGTGCATCTGCGCAAGCTGCTGGGGCGGCGGACGTCCGCGCTGCGCCGGTTGCGGGCCGCGGTGCGCTGGTACGCGCCGACCGGGCAGGCCAAGGGCTGGCGGCTGTGGATCGAGGGCTGGGCGGTGGCTCTGCGCGAGCCGGCCCTGCGGGAGGTCACCCGGGACCTCGACAGGCAGTGGAAGGCGGCGATCGCCGGTGTCATCGCCGAGGGGGTGGCGGCGGGCGAGTTCGCCTGCGCCGACCCCGCCGGTGCCGCGCTGCGGCTGACCGCGCTGCTGGACGGGCTGGCCGTGCAGCTGACCTCGTACCCGGGGTCGGTGCCGCGGACCCGCGCGCAGGAGTGGGCCGACGACGCGCTGGCCCGTGAACTGGGCCTGGACCGGGAAGCCCTGATCGAACGCTAGCCTCCGCGCCGGGCACCCCCTGCCTACCGGACACGGGCCACCACTTCCGGCACGCCCCCTCCCGGCAGAGTCAGGCCCCGCCCCCGCACCGCGGGTTTCCGACAGGGAACGCCCCACCCGCAGGGCCCGGCGCCGCTGCGCACGGCCGGACGCGACCGCGCCCCGCACCCGCGGGGATGCGCGGTGCGGGGCACGCGGGTGTCGGTCAGGCCACCGAGGTGATGCGCAGCTTGATGTCGTCGGGGGACAGGGTGCCCTTCGCGGTGACGTGGTCGCCGGAGGACTCACCGCGCAGGCGGCGGCCGATCCACGGGACCAGGTACTCGCGGGCCCAGTGGACGTCGTCGCGGCGGATGTCCAGCGTGCCCCGGGGCGGCTGCGGCGGCCACGGCTGCTCCGGGTCGGCCGGGATGTCGAGGCCGAGGGCCTGGCCGGCGCGCAGCGCCACGCGCGTGTGCCCCTCGGGCGAGAGGTGGAGCCGGTCGCTGTCCCAGGCCCTGCGGTCCTGCACGGACTTGAGGGACCACAGGTCGAGCACCGGGCAGCCGTACCGGTCGGCGATGGCGCGGACGTGCCCGTTGTACGTGGCGATCTTGCCGCGCAGATGCTTGAGCAGGGGGACACCACGGGTGTCGAAGCCGGTCGTCACCAGCACCGTGCCGGCCGCCTCGGTCAGCCGGGCCACGGCCCGCTCGAAGCGCTCGGCCACCTCGTCCGGGTCGGTGCCGGGGCGGATGATGTCGTTGCCGCCCGCGCAGAAGGAGACCAGGTCCGGGGCGAGTTCGACGGCCTGCGGGAGCTGGTCCTGCACGATCTGGTCGAGCAGCTTCCCGCGCACCGCGAGATTGGTGTACTCGAAGTCGCCCTCGGGCTGCCGGTCGGCGAGCAGTACCGCGAACCGGTCGGCCCAGCCCACGAACGCCCCGTCGGGCCCGGGGTCGCCGACGCCCTCGGTGAAGCTGTCCCCCACCGCCACGTACGACCCGATCACTGATCTGTTGTCATTCTTCGAATCGTCTGCCACGTCGGACCATGATTCACCTTCGGATGTGGCCTACGCGACCGTAGGCAGGGGTTGACGAGCGGTGAGAAAAGACACCCTTAAATCGTTTGCCAACCCGGAATAAGGCGAGAACACCGAAGGCCGGACCCGGGGATCGTGGGTCCGGCCTTCGGCCGCGTGTCAGGCAGGTGGTTCTGATGGGGCGTCAGACGACGGCGACGCCGTGCTCGCGGAGGTAGCCGACCGGGTCGATGTCGGAGCCGTAGTCGGGGGTCGTACGGATCTCGAAGTGCAGGTGCGGGCCGGTGACGTTGCCGGTGGCGCCCGACAGGCCGACCTGCTGGCCCTCGGTCACGGTCTGCCCGGCCGAGACGGAGAGCTGGGAGAGGTGGCCGTACTGCGCGTAGTGTCCGTCCTTCAGCCTGAGGACGACCTGGTTGCCGTACGCTCCGCCCCAGCCGGCGGAGACGACCGTGCCCGCGGCGACGGCCTTGACCGGGGTGCCGGTCGGTACGACGAAGTCGACGCCCGTGTGGTAGCCGCTGGACCACATGCTGCCGGCCACGTGGTAGCCGGTGCCGATGGTGGCGCCGGTGACCGGGAGGGTGAAGCCGGTGGAGGTGGTCGCCGTGGTGGCGGCGCCGGAGGTCCGGGGCGCCGGGGCCGCGTGGGACGTGGAGGGGTGTGAGTGGGCGGACGGCCGGCTCGGTGCCGCGGACTCGGTGCGGGTCGGCGCCGCCGGCCGGCCGAGCGCGAGCCTCAGCCCGGGGTGGATCAGCGACGGGTCGTCGCCGACCCCCTGCCGGTTGTCGGCGTAGAGGCGGTGCCAGCCGCCCGCGACGTGCTGCTCCTCGGCGATCGTCGAGAGGCAGTCGCCGGACTTCACCCTGTAGGTGCGCAATCCGGGGTTCGGCTGCGCGGCGGCCTTCTTCACCGGGGCCTGAAGGGACTGCACGGACTGTGCGGAAACGGACTGCGTGGTGGCGGCATGCGCCCCGGTGGTGCCGACGAGCGGGAGGGCCAGGGCGGCGCCACCGGTGCCGGCAACGGCGATCGAGCGGGAAAAACGCGGGGGCTTGGGGCGTCGGTGCTTGCCCTTACCGGGCATGGCGCATTCCTCTCCGGCGCCTGCGAGGTGAGCTGTCGGGTTCGGGCTGGAGCTGCCCGGCCGTGCGCGCACGGCTTCACCCCGAGCCTGTCGCGGAGACCGGACAGGCCGTCATACCTGGTGGGTCCCCCGCTCCTGCCGAACACGGGTCAAGTGTGTGGGAGTCCGGGCGGCGGCAGGATTCGGCGTTCCGTCCGGATCGCTGGCGAACGTAAGCGAGTAGGACGCAGGGAGACAAGCAGCCGGTTCCCGCTGTTCGCCGTCACGAAGATCGGTCACGGGACAACACGGTCACACTCCGTGAATTCCGTCCGCTCCGCCCTCTTAATTTCCCTTTTCACCGTGGAAATTACGTGAACATGACGCGCGACGCACGGTCACGTATATGACGCTCCTCACGCACACCCGGCCACGAACCCTCATTCCCCAGCGAGTTGGAATTAAGGCGTCAATTCGGACAGAAGGCCTAGATGCGGCGCAGCCGGAGAACCGTTGCATCCAGGTCACCCTTGAGTCCGCTGCGCAGCCCGTGGTGCAGCAGCACGGCGCCCCGGTGGACATCACCCGTTTCGCGGCATTCGTACGATGCCGCCGGGTCGAGTCCGCGCAGGCGCAGCGCCGGCACGGGCTCTCCGTGGCTCTGCGCCTGGAGCCAGGCGAGGACCACCGTCTCCTCGCCCAGAACGTACTGGACGGCGCTCAGGCCACCGGCCGGCGGTCGCAGCCGGTACAGGTCGCCCTGCTGGACGACCGGGCGGATCTCCTTGTAGAGATCGACCCACTGCCGGGCCTCGGCCAGCTCCTGATCGGTCCATTCCGTGAGGTCGCCGCCGACCCCGAGGACGCCCGCCATGGCGCTGACGAAGCGGAAGCGCAGGGAGCTGACCCGGCCATTGAGCTGGGTGTTCGGGCTGTCGGTCACCCATGCGGCCATGATCCGGGCGGGGTGGATCTGGCTGAAGCCGTGCTGGATGGCGAGCCGGTCCAGCGGGTCGGTGTTGTCGGAGGTCCACACCTGGTCGGTGCGGCTCATGACGCCGAGGTCGATCCGGCCGCCACCGCCCGAGCAGGACTCGAAGGCGACGGAGGGATGGGCCGCGCGCAGCCGGTCCAGCAGGGCGTACAGGGCGCGGACGTGGTCCACCCACAGGCGCTGCGGGTACGGCTCACCGGGCCAGCCGGCGTCGGTGAAGCAGCGGTTGAAGTCCCACTTCACATAGTCGATCGGCGCGCTGGAGAGGAGGGTGTCCAGCTGCTCCCAGAGGTGTTCCCGGACGTCCTCGCGGGCGAGGTTGAGGACGAGCTGGTTGCGCAGTTCCGTCCGCTTCCGCCCCGGTTGGTACTGCACCCAGTCGGGGTGTGCGCGGTACAGGTCGCTGTCCGGGTTGACCATCTCGGGCTCGACCCAGACGCCGAACTGCATGCCGAGGCCGTGCACCTGGTCGGCGAGGGGCTTCAGGCCGTGCGGGAAGCGGTCGGGGTTGGGTGTCCAGTCACCGAGGCCCGCGCGGTCGCCGGTGCGGGCGCCGAACCAGCCGTCGTCCACGACGAAGAGCTCCACGCCGATCCCGGCGGCCCGGCGGGCCAGCGCGAGCTGCTGCTCCTCGGAGATGTCGAAGTTCGTCGCCTCCCAGGAGTTGAAGAGCACCGGCCGGTCCCGCTCGGCGTCCGGGATGACGTACGCGCGCTGGTAGGCGTGCCAGGCGCGGCTGGCGCCGCCGAAGCCGCCGTCGCTCCACAGGCCCGCGAAGACCGGGGTGGTGTACGACTCCCCCGGCTCAAGGAGCAGCAGGCCCGAGTCGTCGTAGCCGGCGCCGCCGGTGATCTGCACGCGCGCGTCCGGGAGCTGGGCGACCGCGATGCGCCAGGAGCCGGACCAGCCGAGCGCGCAGCCGTAGACCTCGCCGTGCTCCTCGGTGGCGTCGGTGTCCAGCGCCACCCAGGGCAGGTGCTGGTGGCCGGTGTGGCCGCGGCGGCTGCCGATGACCTTCTCGCCGTAGGTGAGCGCGGCGGTGGCGAGGCGGGACTCGGCGGCCCAGCGGCCGTGCAGCTGGGACAGCCGCCAGCCCTCGCGGTCGGGCAGGGTCCAGGTGGCGGCGTCGGCCCGCAGCAGCTCCACGCGCGCGTGTCCGCCGTTCTCCACGGTCACCCGGCGTTCCACGACATCGCCGCGCATCCGGTAGTGGAGGGTGACGGCGAGGCCGTCGTCGTCGAAGCGCAGCCGCAGCTCGTCGCCCTCCGCCCCGTCCACCTCGTACGCCTGGAAGGTCCACTGCGTGCCGCGGCGCTCGGCGGTGCGCACCGACAGGGCGGGGCGGACGAAGCGGGGGCCGCCCTCGACGGGGTACTCCTCGCGGCCGTCGAGCGGGGACTCGAAGGGCCGGTAGCCGGGCAGCGGGTCCTCGGCCAGGGCCTGCGCGTCCGCGAGGGCGATGCGGGGCCCCCAGTGCAGGTGGAGCAGCTCGTCCGCGCCGGTGAGATGGAGGGCGTAGCTGCTGGTGAGCCCCGAGAGGAGCCAGGTACGACCGTCTTCGGCGATGTCCACCACGTAAGACCTCACAGGTGCCAACAGATCCGCTCACGTGCCAACATCATCGGGTCGTGGGGGCGCGGTGACAATGCCTGTGGACAACTCCTTGCCCGAGGAAACCGATGTCGTATCGTCGACGGAGCGCCCGCCGACGAGCCGCGACGGCGGGGTCCGACCGTGAGGAGCCCCCGTGACGCAGCAGGTCCCGTCGACCGAGCCGGAGCTGGCCGGAGTACGCAATTTCCGTGACGTGGGCGGACTGCCGACCGTGGACGGACGGCGGGTGCGGCACGGGGTGCTGTTCCGCAGCGGCCACCTGGCGCACGCGACGGAGGACGACGCCGCCTTCCTCGCCTCGCTGGGCCTGCACACGGTCTTCGACTTCCGCAACGCGGCCGACCAGCAGCTGGAGGGCCCGGACGTCGACCTGCCCGGCGTGCGGAACGTGAACCTGCCGCTGAGCGACCCGGCGGACGGTGCCGAGTTCTGGAAGATGGTCCGCGACGGCGACCTCGACCAGCTGCGCGACATCCTCGCCGACGGCAAGGCGGCGGCCCGGATGGTCGCCTCGTACCGGATGATCGTCAAGAAGCGCACCGCCGAGCACTCCCAGGTGCTGCGCGCGCTCACCGAGGACAGCGTGCCCGCGCTGATGCACTGCGCGGCGGGCAAGGACCGCGCGGGCATCTCCATAGCCGTGACCCTCCTCGCGCTGGGCGTGGAGCGCGAGGCGATCATGGCCGACTACCTGGAGTCCAACGCCAAGCACCGGCGCTACAAGGTCCGCCGCAGCGGCAGCGCGGAGAGCGCGTACACCCCCGAGGTCATGGAGCTGCTGAGCCCCCTCTTCGACGCCCGCGCCGAGTACCTCCAGGCGGCGTTCGAGACCATCGAGCAGACGTGGGGCGGCGTGGACACCTACCTGGAACAGGGCCTCGCGCTCACCCCGGCGGCTCGCGACCGGCTGCGCGAACGCCTGCTGGACTGAGGGCGGGGTTCACCGAACCCGCCGCCGCAGCGCGGCCGACCGGCGCCGAACGGCGGCTCGGACTGCCGCTGCCGGCCGAGCCGGTGGGCCTGCTCGGCGAGACGGACGGCATCGTGGGGCACTCGGGTGCGGGCGCCGTCCGGGCGCTGGAGCGGCTCGTCGGGGAGAACCTCCCGGCAGCGGTGACCGGCCGCCGCGTCAGTTCCTCGCGCCCAGTGCGAACAGCAGGAACAGGAACGCGGCCAGGACGTGGCCGAGGGCGATGTAGATGATCAGGCGGATCCACAGGGAACGGGGGAACTTCGTCTCGAGGTTGCTCATGGCAGCTCTCCGGTCAGCGGCCCCAGGCACAGCGTGGCCGTGGGACTCTGCAGCAGGGTGTGGACGAACAGCAGCTCGACGCCGTCGTGGTCCTCGGCGGCGAGGCGGTGCGGGGTGAGCGAGTCGAAGTGCGCGCTGTCGCCGGGCGCGAGCAGGTCCGCGGTGTCACCGAGGCGCAGCCGGAGCCGGCCGCTGAGGACGTAGAGCCACTCCTCGCCGGGGTGGACGCGCACGATGTCGCCCTGCGAGCCGTACGGCACGCGCACACGCAGGGCCTGCATGCCGCGGCCCGGCGCCCCGGCCTGGAAGTACGTCCAGCCGCCGGCGCGGGTCGGCTCCATGTCGCCGGCCCGCACGATCGCGTTCCGGTCGGCGACCGTCTCGCCCAGCAGTTCGGAGACGGTCGTACCGTAGATGCGGGCGAGAGCCAGCAGCATCGGCAGCGACGGCTGCCGCCGTCCGGTCTCCAGCCGGGACAGGTGGGCCGGCGAGAGCCCGGCGGCGCGGGCCGCGGCCTCCAGGGTGAGGCCGGCGCGCCGGCGCAGTCCGCGCAACTGCGGTGCGACGGCGGGCAGCTCGTCGCCCGGGGTCGCCGGCGGGCCGGCGTCTGAGGCGTTCATGCCTCCATTCAGCCCCCATTTTGCCTGTGCGGCAATTTTCTTGCCTGTGAGGCAAAGAACCCTGAGGGCCAAGGGTCGACTACCGCCCTGCTACGATCAACCCCAGGATTTGAACACGTTCAAAAGACGGGGGACGTCATGCCGGGGAGCACCGCATCCGCAGGGACCGATTCGCCCGCCACCCTGCTCGGCCCCACCGCACTCGGGCTGGGCGGCGCTGCGGCGGCGGGCCTGTGCCCCTGGCTCACGTTCGCCCTGGTCCCCGTGATGCTCATATGCGGCGCACTCGCCGTCACCTTCGGCCTCACGGGGATCCACTACGCGCTGCGCGGCATCGGCCGGCTGTGGACGTCCGCCACGGGAGCCGTCCTGGGCGCCATCGGATTCGCCTGTCCCTTCGTGCTCTTCCTGCCGCTCTTCTGGTGAGAGCCGGCTCCTCCGCCGGCGCTCAGCGGCCCGCCACCGCCTGCTTGATCAGGGTCTTGCCGAAGTCCCACATCAGGCCGCCGCCGCTGTGGGCGTCGTCCATCACGGCGGTGAAGGCCTCCACGAACCGGTCGACGTCCGCCTCGTCGATGATCAGCGGCGGGATCAGCTTGATCACCTCCAGGTGGTCGCCGGAGACCTGGGTGAGGATCCGGTGCCGCTGCAGCAGCGGTACGACGACCATCTGCGCGAACAGTCCCTTGCGGGCCGCCTGCAGCATGGTCCAGCGGCTGCGCAGTTTCAGCGAGGACGGCCTGCCGAACTCGATGCCGATCATCAGGCCCCGGCCACGCACGTCGGCCAGCAGCTCGTACCTGTCGATCAGCGCGGTCAGCCGGGACCTCAGCAGCTCGCCGGTCCTGCGCACACCGGCGACGATCTGCTCGTTCTCCATGACCGCCAGCACGGCCAGGCCGCAGGCCATCGCCTGGGCGTTGGACCCGAAGCTCGCCGAGTGCACCAGCACGCGGTCCATGGACGAGTAGACCTTCCTGAAGATCCAGTCCTTGCCGAGGGTGGCGCCGACCGGGACGTATCCACCGGACAGGGCCTTGGCCACGCACACCAGGTCGGGTTCGACGCCGTCCTCGTGCTGGTAGGCGTAGAAGTCGCCGGTGCGGCCGAGGCCGGTCTGCACCTCGTCGGCGATGAGCAGCGCCTTGTGCCTGTGCAGCAGGTCCTGGGCGGCGCGCAGATAGCCGGGCGGTGCCTCGTACACGCCCTTGCCCTGGATCGGCTCGACGATCAGGGCGGCCACGTCGCCCTTCTTCAACTCCCTCGCCAGGGCGTCGAGATCACCGAGTGGTACGGCGGTGTCGGGCAGCAGCGGGGCGAAGCCGTCGCGGAACCCGCTCTCGCCGTTGACCGACAGGGAGCCGGTGGTCAGGCCGTGGAAGGCGTGGTCGCAGTAGAGGACACGGGGCTTGCCGGTGGCGTACCGGGCGAACTTCAGGGCCGTCTCGACGGCTTCCGTTCCACTGTTGCCGAAGAACACCCGGTCCAGGTGCGGGCTGTGGGCGAGGAGCCGTTCGGCGAGCAGGCCGGGCAGCGGCTGGCAGTCGAAGCGGGTGAGGTCCGCGAGGTCCAGGTCGAGCACGTCGTGCAGCGCCTTGCGGACGACCGGGTGGTGACGGCCGAGGCCCATCACCCCGAACCCGGCGAGCATGTCCAGGTGGTCGTTGCCGTCCGCGTCGAAGAAGTGGGCCCCCTCGGCCCGCTCGTAGACCTTGTCGAAGCCGATGGTGTGCAGCATGCGCGGGAGCTGCGGGTTGAGGTACCTGGTGTGCAGCTCGTAGCGTTCGGCTCCGCGCTCGGCGAGCAGGGCGCCGAGGTCGAACTCCGTGCTCATTCACTCTCCTTGGCTGTGCCGTCCGCGTTCCTGACGGCCAGGCTCGCGCTGATCCGCCCGGCGATCTCGACGGGCGTGAGACCGATGTCGGCCAGCACCTCGCCGCGCTTGGCGTGCGCGAGGAACTGCTCCGGGATGCCGAACCGCCGTACCGGCACGTCCACATCGGCGTCGCCGAGTGCCAGCGCCACCGCCGAACCGACACCCGCGGAACGGCTGTTGTCCTCCACCACGGCCACCAGGCGGTGTCCGGCGGCGAGGCCCGGAAGCGCAGGGTCGACGGGCTTGGCCCAGCGCGGGTCCACCACCGTGCAGCGGATGCCGCGCGCGGCCAGCAGGTCGGCGGCCTTCAGGCACACCGGCGCCATCACGCCGACGGCCACCAGCAGCACGTCGGGGTGTTCGGAGCGGTGCAGCACGTCCATGCCGCCGACCCGGTCGAGTGCCGGGATGTCCGGGCCGACCGACTCCTTCGGGAAACGGACCAGGGTCGGCGCGTCGTCCACGGCGACGGCCTCGCGCAGCTGGGCGCGCAGCTGGCCGGCGTCGCGCGGGGCGGCGATCCTGAGGCCGGGCACGACCTGCAGGACGGACATGTCCCACATGCCGTTGTGCGAGGCCCCGTCGACGCCGGTGACACCGGCCCGGTCCAGCACGAAGGTGACCCCGCAGCGGTGCAGGGCGACGTCCATCAGCAGCTGGTCGAAGGCGCGGTTGAGGAAGGTGGCGTAGACCGCGACGACCGGGTGCAGCCCGCCGGTCGCGAGGCCGGCCGCGGAGACGGTCGCGTGCTGTTCGGCGATGCCCACGTCCCACACGCGGTCCGGGAACCGCTCGGCGAACCCGCCGAGGCCGACCGGGTGCAGCATGGCCGCCGTGATGGCGACGACGTCGTCCCGTTCCTCGCCGATCCGCACGATCTCGTCACCGAACACCGAGGTCCAGGAGGGGCCGTTGGACGGTGCGAGCGGCGCGCAGGTCAGCGGGTCCATCACGCCGACGGTGTGGAAGTGGTCCTCCTCGTGGTTGAGGGCGGGCTCGTAGCCGCGGCCCTTCTCCGTGAGGCAGTGGACCAGCACGGGGCCGTGGAAGCGTTTGGCGCGGCGCAGCGCCGACTCGACGGCGCCGATGTCGTGGCCGTCGATCGGGCCGACGTACTTCAGGCCCAGGTCCTCGAACATGCCCTGCGGGGCGAAGGCGTCCTTGAAGCCCTTCTTCGCGCCGTGCAGGGACTCGTAGAGCGTGGTGCCGACGACGGGTGTCCTCAGCAGGACGTCCTTGCCCCAGGCGAGGACCTTCTCGTAGCCGTCGGTGGTGCGCAGGGTGGCCAGGTGGTTGGCGAGGCCGCCGATGGTCGGGGCGTAGGAGCGTTCGTTGTCGTTGACGACGATGATCAGCGGGCGGTCCTTGGCGGCCGCGATGTTGTTCAGCGCCTCCCAGGCCATGCCGCCGGTCAGCGCGCCGTCGCCGATGACCGCGACCACATGGCCCTTCGCCCCCTGCACCTGGTTGGCCTTGGCCAGGCCGTCGGCCCAGCCCAGTGCGGTGGAGGCGTGGCTGTTCTCGATGACGTCGTGCTCGGACTCCTCGCGCGAGGGGTAGCCGGACAGTCCGCCCTTGCCGCGCAACTTGGAGAAGTCCTGACGTCCCGTCAGGAGCTTGTGGACGTAGGACTGGTGGCCGGTGTCCCACAGGATGCGGTCGACCGGTGACTCGAAGACCCGGTGGAGCGCGACGGACAGTTCCACCACGCCCAGGTTGGGCCCGAGGTGGCCACCGGTTCTCGACACCGCGTGCACCAGGAACTCACGTATCTCCTCGGACAGTTCACCGAGTTCCGCCTCGGACAGCGCCTTCAGGTCGCGTGGTCCCCGGATGCTCTCCAGAATGGTCACGCAGGGCCCCCTCTCGGTCCGTACCGTGCTGTACTCAACTCACTTCGTCTGCTGGGCTCGTCCGCTCGGCGAGCTTCAGGGCCTCCTCGATCAGGGTCGGCACGATCTTCGACTCGGGTACGGTCCTGACGACCTCTCCCTTGACGAAGATCTGCCCCTTGCCGTTGCCCGAGGCAACTCCGAGGTCGGCCTCACGGGCCTCTCCGGGACCGTTGACCACACACCCCATCACCGCGACCCTGAGCGGCACTTCCATGCCGTCGAGGCCCGCCGTGACCTCCTCGGCGAGCTTGTAGACGTCGACCTGGGCCCGGCCGCAGGACGGGCAGGAGACGATCTCCAGACGCCGCTGCCTGAGGCCCAGGGACTCGAGGATCTGGATGCCGACCTTGACCTCCTCGGCCGGCGGCGCGCTCAGGGAGACGCGGATCGTGTCGCCGATGCCCCGGGACAGCAACGCCCCGAAGGCCACGGCCGACTTGATCGTCCCCTGGAACGCGGGACCCGCCTCGGTCACCCCCAGGTGCAGCGGGTAATCGCACCGCTCGGCGAGCTGCCGGTACGCCTCGATCATCACGACCGGGTCGTTGTGCTTGACGGAGATCTTGATGTCCCGGAAGCCGTGCTCCTCGAAGAGCGACGCCTCCCACAGCGCGCTCTCGACCAGCGCCTCCGGCGTCGCCCTGCCGTACTTCTGCAGCAGCCGCCGGTCCAGGGAGCCTGCGTTGACACCGATGCGGACCGCAGTGCCGTGGTCCTTGGCGGCGCGCGCGATCTCCTTCACCTGGTCGTCGAACTTCTTGATGTTGCCCGGATTCACCCGGACCGCCGCGCACCCGGCCTCGATGGCCGCGAAGACGTACTTCGGCTGGAAGTGGATGTCCGCGATCACCGGGATCTGCGACTTGCGGGCGATGGTGGCGAGGGCGTCCGCGTCGTCCTGCGTGGGGCAGGCGACGCGGACGATCTGGCAGCCGGACGCGGTGAGTTCCGCGATCTGCTGCAGGGTGGTGCCGATGTCCGACGTACGGGTCGTCGTCATCGACTGCACCGACACCGGGGCTCCGCCCCCGACCGCCACCGGCCCGACGTGGATCTGCCGCGACTGCCGCCGCGGTGCGACCGGCCGGGCCGGTACCCCGGGAACACCCAAGGGGACGGCGGTCATCGCGTCACTCCCGGTTTCCGGAGACGGTCTCGCGCATGGCCCGCAGCGACTCCTTCAGGGAGCCCATGGTGGCGAGAACGGCGGTGGGCTCGTAGCCGCAGTGCGCCATGCAGTTGGCGCAGCGCGGGTCCTTGCCGCGGCCGTACTTCTCCCAGTCGGTCTTCTCGATGAGTTCGCGGTAGGTGGGCACGTACCCGTCGCTCATCAGGTAGCAGGGGCGCTGCCAGCCGAAGAGCGAGTAGTTCGGGATCGCCCACGCGGTGCACGGGAAGTCGACCTTGCCCTCCAGGAAGTCCAGGAAGAGCGGGGAGTGGTTGAGCCGCCACTTCCTGCGGTTGCCGCCCGCGAACGCCTTCCTGAACAGTTCGCGGGTCTGCTCCACGCCGAGGAAGTGCTCCTGGTCGGGGGCCTTCTCGTAGGCGTAGGCGGGCGAGATCATCATCTCGTCGACCTTCAGGTCGTCGTTGAGGAAGTTGAGCACCTCGATGATGGTCTGCGGGGTGTCGGTGTTGAAGAAGGTCGAGTTGGTGGTGACCCGGAAGCCGCGCCGCTTGGCCTCCTTGATGGCCTCCACCGCCTCGTCGAACACGCCCTCCTTCGCCACGGACTCGTCGTGCCGCTCACGCAGGCCGTCGATGTGCACGGCGAAGGCGAAATAGGGGGAGGGCTTGAACTGGTCGATCTTCTTGCGCAACAGCATCGCGTTGGTGCACAGGAAGACGTACTTCCGCTTGGCCACGAGCTGGCGCACGATCTCGTCGATCTGAGGGTGCATCAAGGGCTCGCCGCCGGCGATGGAGACCATCGGCGCACCGGACTCCAGCACCGCGCCCACGGCCTGGGCGACCGGCATGCGCTGCTTGAGCACACCCGCCGGGTGCTGGATCTTGCCGCAGCCCTCGCACTTGAGGTTGCAGGCGAAGAGCGGTTCCAGCTCGACGATGAGCGGAAACTTGTCCCGCCTGCGCAGTTTCTGTTCAGCCAGGTAAGTAGCGACCTTGATGGACTGACGCAGCGGCATGGCCATCTGGCTCACCTCCGGGGGAGCAGCAAAGAACGGTGCCATTCGAAAAATGCGGGAAGAACGGATCGAAGAACACGGAAGGCCGATATTCCACCGCGCACCGTGCCGATCCGGACGAGTTCATGTTCGGGAGCGTCCACGACCACCCGTACGGCCGCAACCGGGCGCTCACCGATGCGGACGGCGCTCAGCAGGGTGGCCGCCGACTCCATGTCGACCGCGATCGCACCGGTCGCGAGCAGCCGGGACCGCTCGGGGCCGCGCACGACGCGGTCGGAGCCGGTCAGCGGGCCGGTGTGGACCGTGCGCCCGGGCAGCACCCGCACGAGTTCCTTGACCAGCAGTTCGGTGCCCACGCAGGCGACGGTGCCGCGCGGGTCCCGGGTCTCCTCGGCGACCACCAGATCGCCGGGGTGCATGCCGGGGGCGAGCCCGGCACAGAAGCCGGTGGCCAGCACGGCGGCGTCGGCGAGGTGCGGCTCGGACAGGTACCCGGTGACGGACCGTTCCGCCGCCCGAGGACCCATGCCCGTACGGACGAAGGTGACCGGCCCGCCGGCCCCGCCGTGGTCGCCGGTGCGCAGGGCGAGGTGCTCGATGCCGAGGGCGCAGGCGATCAGCAGCGGGACCGGGGCGGGCTGGGGGCTCAACTCAAGCTCACCTTGGCCTCGGACAGCGGTTTCCCGGCGAGAAGGCCCCGCTCGAAGGGGTCGCCGTGCAGGTACCGGCCGAGCGCGGTGAGCGGGAAGACCTGCCGGTACAGGTGGTAGTTGATGGAGAAGTCCCAGGGGAAGCCGGTGCCGGTGAAGTACGGCTCGTCCCAGGTGCCGTCCGACCGCTGGGTGCCGGCCAGCCACTGGACGCCCCGCTCGACGGCCTTGGAGTCCCTCTCCCCCGCCGCGAGCAGCGCCATCAGCGCCCACGCGGTCTGCGAGGCGGTGGAGGCGCCCCGGCCGCTCCACTCCTTGACGTACTTGTAGGAGCGCAGGTCCTCGCCCCAGCCGCCGTCGTCGTTCTGCACGCTCTCCAGCCAGGCCACGGCCCGCCGGATCGCCGGGTGCGAGCCGGGCAGCCCGGCCGCGGTCAGCGCGGGGACCACCGAACCGGTGCCGTAGACGTAGTTGACGCCCCAGCGGCCGAACCACGAGCCGTCCGGCTCCTGTTCGGCGAGCAGCCAGTCGATGCCCCGGCGGGTCCGCGGGTCGTGCGCGAGTCCCTCGGCGGCGAGCATCTCCACGACGTGCGCGGTGACGTCCGCGGACGGCGGGTCGATGACCTCGCCGAAGTCGCAGAACGGCAGCCGGTTGGGGAACGGGCTGGTGTTGTCGGCGTCGAAGGCGCCCCAGGCGCCGTTCTTCGACTGCATCCCGAGGTTCCAGCGCACCGCGCGTCCGATGGCGTTGTCCACGCGCTCGGGGTCGTGGTGCCGGACCCGGCGCAGCGCGAGGGCGACCTCGGCGGTGTCGTCGATGTCCGGGTAGTTGTCGTTGTGGAACTCGAACGCCCAGCCGCCCGGCGGGAGCCCCGGCCGCCGCACGGCCCAGTCGCCGGGCCGGACGATCTCCTCGCCGAGCATCCAGTCGGCCGCCTTGACCAGCTGCGGGTGGTCGACCGGAAGGCCCGCGTCGATGAGCGCGATGGTGGCGAGGCAGGTGTCCCACACCGGGGACTGGCAGGCCTCGATCATCCGGGCGCCGTCCTCGCGCCACACGGCGAAACGGTCCAGCGAGGCGAGGCCCTCGCGCATCACGGGGTGCTGAAGGTCGTAGCCGAGCAGGTGCAGGGCGATGACCGAGTACACGGCCGGGGGCTGGATGCCGCCCCAGCAGCCGTCGTTCTCCTGCCGCTCGATGATCCAGCGGGCGGCGGAGTTCATCGCGGCCTTGCGGAGTCTCTTCGGGGCGACCTTGCGGAGCTGGTGCAGCGCCTTGTCCAGGCGCTGGAAGGCGCCGTCCCAACTGGCCACCGGAGCAAGCGGCTTCGGCGGGTTCGGGTGCGCCGGGTCGGTGTGCAGCTCGTCCAGCGGGAAGGGTGCGGGGCGCACCGGGCGCTTGGCCGAGACGACGGTCAGCGGCACGATGGTCTGCCGGGCCCAGCATCCGAAGTCGTAGATGTTGAGCGGCATCCAGGTGGGGAACCAGATGAGCTCCGGCGGGAGTTCGGGCAGGTCCTCCCACTTCCACCAGCCGAACAGGGCGAGCCAGATCCGGGTGAACACACGGGAGGCGGCGATACCGCCGCGCTCACGGATCCAGGCGGAGGCCTTCGCCATGTGCGCCTCGCCGGGCGCGTCGCCGGCCAGGCGCAGGGCGACGTACGCCTCGATGGTGGTGGACAGCTCGCCGGGCCCGCCGTAGAAGGTGGCCCAGGTGCCGTCCTCGCGCTGCTCGCCGCGGATGAACTTCGCGGCGGCCTGCGTGGTCTGCTCGTCGCGGATCCCCAGGAACTGACGGAGCAGCAGGTCCTCGGCGTCCATGGTGACGTTGGTCTCCAGGTCGCCCTTCCACCAGCCCTGGGCGTCCTGCCGCGCGAGCAGGAAGTCGGTGGCGCGCCGGGCGGCGCGTACGGCGGCTTCGTGTACCCCGGCCGTCTCGGGGGTGGTGAGGGTGGTATCGCTGGCCGCGGCAGCACGGGACGGCACAGTCGCCCCGGTGCTCCCGTCGGTCGTCGCTGTCATGGCTTCCCCTTCGTGCAGTCGTGCGAGTCGTGCTGCTGTGGGTCCGCCGTCGGCCGGTGTCCGCACCATCCTGCGGCACCGGCCGGCGACTACGCGAGGCGTGTTCGGCCGATAGGGATCATCTCTTTCGTACGACGACGAAGTCGGCGAGCGCCGTGAAGGAGTCACGCACCCGGGCGGGCATGTCGACGGCGTCGAGGGCTTCGATGGCGACGGTGTGCTGACGGCGCGCTTCCTCGGCCGTCCAGGCGCGGCCGCCGGCCTCCTCGATGAGGGCCGCGCGGGCCGCGAACTCCTCCTCGGAGAAGTTCTCGAAGTCGCTGCTCTTGGCGTCCGCGGCGAGGATCTCGCCGAGCCGCTCGGAGGCGGATCCGCCGGCCGCGAGCGCGGCGACGACCGGCAGGGACTTCTTGCGCTGGCGCAGGTCGCTCCAGGTCTGCTTGCCGGTGGCCTCCGGGTCGCCCCAGATGCCGAGCAGGTCGTCGATCGCCTGGAAGGCGAGGCCGAGGTGGTAGCCGTACTTCTCCAGCGCGTCGGCGGTGGCGTCGTCCGCGCCGCCGAGGACCGCGCCGATGGAGCTGGAGGCGGCGAGCAGCGCGCCGGTCTTGTTGCCCTCCATCTCCAGGCACTCCTCGACGCTGACCCGGTCGCGGTGCTCGTAGGAGATGTCCTGCGCCTGGCCGTCGATCAGGGCGCGGGTGGCGGTGGTCAGCCGGCGGGTGGCCCGGCCGGCCTCGACCGTGCCGAGCTCCAGCAGCACCTCGTTGGCGAGGGCGAACAGGGCGTCGCCGACCAGGATGGCCTGGGCGGGGCCGTGCACCTTCCAGACCGTGTCGCGGTGCCGGCGCTGCTCGTCGCCGTCCATCAGGTCGTCGTGCAGCAACGAGAAGTTGTGGACGAGTTCGACGGCCACGGCACCCGGGATGCCCACCTCGGGCGCGGCTCCTGTGACCTCGGCGGAGAGCACCGCGAGAGCGGGCCGCACGGCCTTGCCGCCGTCGCCGTCGGCCGGGTTGCCGGCGGCGTCGATCCAGCCGAAGTGGTAGGCGGCGACGGTGTCCATGGGAGACGCCAGCCGGTCGACGGCCGCACGCAGGACCGGAGTGGCCAGGGTCCGGCCGCGCTCCAGCAGCGCGGTCACGTCCACCGCGGCCCGTGGGACGGGCGTCGAGGCCGGGGGCACAGTGGGCACAGTCTCTCCTCTTGTTGCGGTACCGGGGGTGCGGGGGCCTGCCGCGTGCCGGTCGGGCATCAGGCCGCCTCCTCGAACTCGAAGAGATGGCGGGGGCGGGGCCGGCCCAGGGCACTGAGCGCGGCGTCGGCCGCGCTCACGCCACTGCGGACCGCACTCTCCATGGTCGCGGGCCACCCGGTGGCGGTCCACGCTCCGGCCAGGTACAGGCCGGGGGCCTTGGTACGGGCGCCGGGCCTGAGGCGCCCGACACCGGGGGCGGGCGCGAACGTGGCTGTGCGCTCCCGGGTCACGAAGAAATCCTTCACCACGGCGCCGCGGGTACCCGGGATCAGCCGCTCCAGCTCGGGCAGGTAGCGCTCGCGGAGTTCGGCGGCCGGCAGGTCGATGTCCGTGTGCGCGGCCGACTGAGACAGCGCCAGGTACTGGCCCCGGTCCAGGCCGGAGGCGTCGGTGCGGTCGAAGACCCACTGCACGGGGGTGCCGAGGGCGGCGAAGAAGGGGCGCGCGAGCACCTTGCGGTCGTAGACGACATGGACGTTGAGGATCGGCGCGGTGCCGATCCGCAGCAGCTGCCCGGGGGCGTCGAGGGCGCCGGGCGGCAGCAGGTCGTGGGCCTCGCGCTGGGGTACGGCGAGGACGACGGCGTCGGTTTCGAGGCGCTCGCCGGGAACTTGAACGCTCCAGCCGCCGTTTTCGTTGACAGAGACGGAGGTGACGCGTGTACGGACCTCGGTACGCACGCCCGCGGAGTCGAGCGCCCTGCGGGCCAGCCGGTCGTGCAGTTCGCCCAGCGGGACGCGGGCCCAGCCGATGTCGGCCGCGCCCGGGTCGGACAGCAGGCCGGTCTTGAACACCATCGCGGCGAGCCCCAGCGAGGCGTCGCCCGCTACCGCGTTGAGGGTGGCGACCCCGACCAGGTCCCACAGGGCCTCGACGGCACGCGCCGACTGGCCGTGCGCGGTCAGCCAGCTGCCGAAGTCCTGGGTGTCCAGGGCCGGGTCGGCGAGGTCGAGTCCCTTCAGCGCGAGCGCGGCCCGCCCGACCGCGGCGCGCTCGGCGAGCGAGAGGTGCGGATAGGCGGCCAGGCTGCGCCCCAGATGGAGGGGGACGGGCAGCGGGTCGCGCCGCAGCCGGCCGAGGCGTCTGCCCTCGGGCTTGGTGACGTCGACGACGGGCACGTTCAGGCGGTCCTGCAGCGGTGCCAGCGCCGCGCCCTGGATCCGGTCGAGGAACCAGCGGTAGGCGGTACAGCAGCGCAGGTAGACGTGCTGGCCGTTGTCGACGGTCAGTTCGCCGCGCTGGAAGGAGAAGGCGAGGCCGCCCAGCCTGGGCCTGCCTTCGAGCAGGGTGACGCGGACGCCCGCGTCGGCGAGCGCGAGCGCCGCGGTGATCCCGGCGAGCCCGCCGCCGACCACGACGGCGCGGCGGCCTGCGGCGCCTTCCGGTTCCGCGGTGCCGTGCGCCCGTGCGGGGCGTGGGCCTTCGCTCATCGTGCGTCCTTCCATGCGCGAGCGCTCCGCGAGGAGTGCCGCGACAGGCCGTCAATCGCCTGCGGGCCCGTCGTGGCTGGTCGCGCAGTTCCCCGCGCCCCCTCGGGGCGCCGTCCTGCTGAGCATGCTGGTTGAACGGTGCACGCCCGGTCGTCGCAGTCAGGGACGCCACGCCGCTGCTGCGGGTTGCCTGACACATGTCTCCCGGTTCGGTGAGGGCCCATCAGGCGCGCCTCCTGGCGGACCGCGGGGAGACATGGCGCGTCACATGCCGGGTGTCCAGACCGGACAGGCCGCGTACGGCGACGTAGGCCTTCTCGCGTCCGGGCAGCGAGACCCGGCCGCGCAGCACGGCCTCGGGGTCGCGCTCGATACGGTCCAGCAGCCGGCGGTAGATGCCGGCCATGGCGGCCACGCACGCGCCGCTGCGCCGGTCGAGCATGGGCAGCAACCGGTAGCCCTCGGCGAAGAGGGCGCGGGCCCGCCGCACCTCGAAGTGCACGAGGCCCGCGAAGTCGGAGCCCTCCGGTGGCGTCGGCGCGTCGAACCCGGCCGAGCAGCCGAACTTGGCGAGGTCGTCGGCGGGCAGATAGGTCCGGCCGCCGGCCGCGTCCTCGCGGACGTCTCTGAGGATGTTGGTGAGCTGCAGGGCGAGGCCGAGGGTGTCGGCGTACTCGGATGCGCGCTCGGCGCCGCGCGCTCCCGGTTCGGTGCCGAACACGCCGAGCGAGAGGCGGCCGATGGCACCGGCGACACACCGGCAGTAGACCTTCAGGTCGTCCCAGGTCTCGTAGGTCTCGCCGCGCACGTCCATCTGGACGCCGTCGATCAGTTCGTCGAGCCCGCCGAGCGGGACCGGGAAAGCGCGTGCCGCATGGGCGAGGGCGACGGCGACTGGATCGGTGTCGTCCTCGTGCACCTCGCCGTCCCGGACCCGGGCGAGCAGCGCCCTGGTGTCCTCCAGCCGCTTCAGCTTCACCTCACCGGCCAGGTCGCCGTCGCCGATGTCGTCCACGCGCCGGGAAAACGCGTACAGCGCCGACATGGCGCGGCGCTTGGGCGTGGGCAGCAACCGGATGCCGTAGGCGAAGTTGCGGGCCTGCTGCCCGGTGACGGTCTCGCAGTAGCTGTAGGCGGCGAGTACCGGTGCGGACACGTGCGACGGAGAATCCACGGTCCGGATCACCCCTCTCCTCGCAGGATCACGCCCGCCTCACGCAGCAACTGGACCTTGCCGGGTCGGGGCGGGCCGGGAAGTACGTCGTATTCGGCGGCGGCGATCGCGCGGATCGCCGCCCTTCCCCCCGCCACGAACCCTGCGAGCAGCAGCTTCAGCCTGCCGTGGACGCTACCCACCAGGGGGGCGCCTTCATTCAGCAGACCGCGGGCGCGTTGTGCTTCGTATGCAACCAGGGCGCGCACCGATGCGCCCGCGGTTTTTGCGCCAAGATCCGTTTCCAGGACGTGAAAGCGCTTCATGTCCGCGGCCGGGAGATAGATCCGGTCGCGGCCGAGGTCCTCGGCGACGTCCTGGAGGTGTTCCACGATCTGCAGCGCGGTACAGATCGCGTCGGACAGCCGGATCCGCTCGGGGGTGGCGGTGCCGGTGACGGCGAGGACGAGACGGCCGACGGGATTGGCGGACAGTTCGCAGTAGGCGAGGAGGTCGTCGTAGGTCTCGTACCGGGTGACGAGCTGGTCCTGGCGGTTGGCGGCGATCAGTGCGAGGAAGGGCTCGGGGGTGAGGGAGCGGCGGCGGACGGTGGGCTGCAGCCGGCGCAGCAGCGGATGGCGCGGGGTGCCGTCGAAGACGCGGCGCAGGTCGGCCTCGAACGCGTCGAGGAGGACCAGGCGGTCCTCGGCCCCGGCGGGCGGCACGCCGAGCGTGCGGGCGTCGGCTCCGCCCGGGGCGAGGTCGCCGTCGCCGATGTCGTCGACCAGACGGGCGAAGCCGTAGACGGCCATGAGGTCGTCGCGCCACGCCCGGGGCAGGAAGAAGGGGGCCACCGGAAAGTTCTCGCGCGCGGCCTTGTCCAGGGTGGCGCGTTCCAGGTCCGGCGCCGTCTCGGTGGCCGTCATCGGGCGCTGCCCGCGGCGGGGACGGCACATGCTGCGTTGAGCTGGGGAGTTTCCGTAGCCATTGCCGTCACATCTCCCGTTCTACACTGCCGACCCAATACACACTATTTCGGACACGCCGCCCGGCAATTCGCCGGGTCTCCCTGGCGCGGGGTGTCGCGCATTATCGCCCCACTTGCCGCTTTCCGGCACCGGTACAGCTTACGTTGTACAACGCAGCGGGGTTCGCCGGGGTGTCCTGCGCATCACAACAACACACCGATTGGTTCCAAGATTCCTGACGCCAGCCGGAGTTGACGGTTCCTTTACGGACGCAGGGCCCCGCCGGACGGTATCCGGCGGGGCCCTGGCCGAAACAGGCTACTTGCCCGTGAACTTCTCGTACTCCCTCAATACCTCTTCGGTCGGTCCGTCCATACGCAGCTCACCGCGCTCCAGCCACAGGACGCGGTTGCAGGTGTCCCGGATGGACTTGTTGTTGTGACTGACCAGAAACACCGTTCCGGCCTCCTTGCGCAGTTCCCGGATGCGTTCCTCGGAGCGCTTCTGGAACTTGCGGTCACCGGTGGCGAGCGCCTCGTCGATCATGAGGACGTCGTGGTCCTTGGCGGCGGCGATGGAGAACCGCAGCCGGGCGGCCATGCCGGAGGAGTACGTGCGCATCGGCAGGGTGATGAAGTCGCCCTTCTCGTTGATCCCGGAGAAGTCGACGATGTCCTGGTAACGCTCCTTGATCTGCTCCCGGGGCATGCCCATGGCGAGACCGCCCAGGATGACGTTCCGCTCGCCGGTCAGGTCGTTCATCAGGGCTGCGTTGACACCGAGCAGGGAGGGCTGGCCGTCGGTGTAGACCTCCCCCTTCTCGGCGGGCAGCAGGCCGGCGATGGCGCGCAGCAGCGTGGACTTGCCGGAGCCGTTGGAGCCGATCAGGCCGATGGCCTCGCCCCGGTAGGCGACGAAGGACACGCCGCGCACGGCGTGCACCCTGCGCACGCCCCGTGCCGCGTCGTCGGAGCCTCGCTTCAGGATCCGGCTGAGGGCGGCCGTCGCGCTGCCCTTGCCGGTCTTGGCGCCGTTGACGCGGTAGACGATGTGCAGGTCGTCCGCGATGACGGTGGGGCGGCGCTCCCCAGTGGGCTGCCCGTCGTTCCGCCCGGCGTTCTGCTCAGCCACGGCCGTACCTCTCCTCCGCCTTCCAGAAGTACACGAAGCCGCCGGCGAAGACGACCACGGCCCAGAACAGTGCGATGGCCCAGACGTGCGGCGGCAGGTTCGAGGCGCCGTAGCCGTCGATCAGCGCGTAGCGCATCAGGTCCATGTACACCGCGGCCGGGTTGACCTGCAGCAGCCGGACCGCGATCTCGGGGCGGCCTTCCATCATTTTGTTGATGGAGAACATGACGCCCGAGGTGTACATCCAGGTGCGCAGGACGAACGGCATCAGCTGGGCGAGGTCCGGCGTCTTGGCACCCATGCGGGCCACGATCAGCGCGAGCCCGGTGTTGAACAGGAACTGCAGCAGCAGGACCGGCACGATCAGCAGCCAGGCGGGGCTCGGGTAGCTGCCGAAACCGATCGCCACGACGAACATCACGATCATCGAGAACAGCAGCTGCTGGAGCTGCTGCAGCGAGAAGGAGACGGGCAGCGAGGCGCGCGGGAAGTGCAGGGCGCGCACCAGGCCGAGATTGCCGGAGATCGCCCGGACGCCCGACATGACCGAGCTCTGCGTGAAGGTGAAGACGAACACACCCGTGACCAGGAACGGGATGTACACGTCCTGGGACAGACCGCGGCTCGCGTGCAGGATCACGCCGAAGATGAAGTAGTACACGCCCGCGTTGAGCAGCGGTGTCGCCACCTGCCACAGCTGGCCGAGCTTGGCCTGGCTGTACTGGGCCGTCAGCTTCGCCTGGGAGAAGGCGAGGATGAAGTGGCGCCGCCCCCACAGCTGGCGGACGTACTCGGCCAGCGAGGGCCGGGCGCCGCTCACGGCGAGCCCGTACCTGGCGGCGAGCTGCGCCGCCGCCAGCCCCTCGTCGGGCGACGGTATCGCGCTCACCGCGACACCGCCGTCATGCGTTGTGTGACTCACGAGTGGAAATCCGGAACTCTCTCGGTAAGAAGCTTGCTCTCTTCAGGTAAGAGAAGCTTCTCAGATCACCGGGGGCCGGCCCAGTCGGGTCAGCCGCCACACCGTGCGCCAGCGCATCGGGCGGCGGGGGCCGCACGGCGTGGTCCAGCCTTCCCGGAATCCGCCGAACCACGCCTTCAGGGCCGGCCCAGAGGGGCGGCGCAGCAGCGTGAGCAGCAGCCAGACACCGAGGTAGACCGGGACCAGGAGCGCGGGGAGATTGCGGCGGGCCAGCCACACGCGGTTGCGGGCGACCATGCGGTGGTAGACCGCGTGCCGCGACGGCGCGGTCGTCGGGTGGTACAGCACCATGTCGGACCGGTAGTCGATCATCCAGCCGGCGTCGAGCGCCCGCCAGGCCAGGTCGGTCTCCTCGTGGGCGTAGAAGAACTCGTCCGGCAGGCCGCCGACCTCGGCGAAGACCCGGGTGCGGACGGCGTTGGCACCACCGAGGAACGTGGTGACCCGGGAGGAGCGCATCGGATCGGAGGCGCGCAGCCGGGGCACGTGCCGGCGCTGGGTCCGGCCGGTCTCGGGGTCGGCGATGCGGAAGCTGATGATGCCGAGCTTCGGGTCGGCCTCGAAGGCCTCGCGGCACAGCTCGGCGGTGTCATGGCGGGCGAGCAGGCCGTCGTCGTCGAGGAAGAGCACTATGTCGACATCGCGGCCGCTCGGCCCGAAAGCCTCTATGCCGACGTTGCGGCCGCCTGGGATGCCCAGGTTCTCGGGCAGCTCTATCGTGCGTACGCCCTCGGGGACGTCCGGGACGGGTGAGCCGTTGCCGACGACGACCACCTCGACGGTGTCGCCGTCCTGTTTGGCGACCGAGTCGAGCAGGGCCCGCAGCTCCTCGGGCCGGTTGCCCATGGTGATGATGACGGCGCCGACGCGCATGGCGGTACTCACTTCAGCCTGCTGGAGGCGAGGATGGACACCAGGTGCAGCAGGGTCTGCAGCAGGGCGACGCCGGCCAGCACCGCGACACCGAGCCGGGAGAAGAACAGGTCGCCGCGCACCTGGTCGACGACGGCCAGGGCCAGGATCAGCAGGGATGCCTCGATGCCGAGGATCAGCCGGTGGAACTTCAGGGCGGCGGCGGCCCGGCGGGCCAGCGCCATCCCGGAGGAGCGCATCTCGGCGGCGGCCTCCTGCACCGGCGGCTTGCCGGCCTGGTGGCGGGCGACTCCGACGAGGTCGGTCTCGGCCTTGATGAGGATGGCGCCGAGTGCGGCCAGGGTGCCGAGGAAGGCCCACAGCCAGTCGATACGGCCGCCGCCCCACAGGTCGGCGGCGCGCAGGCCGAAGCCGGTGAGCACCGCGGCGTCGGTCAGGTAGGCGCCGACCCGGTCCAGGTAGACGCCGTTCAGCGAGTACTGCTTCTTCCAGCGCGCGATCTCACCGTCGACGCAGTCCAGCAGCAGGTACATCTGGACGCACACCACGCCGAGCACGGCGCCCCAGATCCCCGGCACCAGGAGTGCCGGGGCCGCGAGCACGCCGAAGACGGTCATCAGGTACGTGAGCTGGTTGGGCGTGACCCCGGTGCCCACCAGGTAGCGGTCGACCCGCAGGGACACCTCGCGCATGTAGAGGCGTCCCATCCAGTGCTCACCGCTGCGCCGGTCCTTCACCCCCGCGGGGTGGACGACCGGACGGAGTTCAGCTACCGATGGCCTTGACATAGTCGGCGTAGGTGTCCTTGATCTGGTTCGTCTTGAGGTCGAGGTGTTCGAGGATCGTGTAGCGGCCGGGGCGGGTCTCCGGGGCGAACTCCACGGCGCGCACGAACTCGTCCACCGTGAAGCCGATCTCCTCCGGCAGGACCGGGAGCCCGTGCCGGCGCAGCACCTCGGCGGTGCGGGCCGCCTCCTCGTGGGCCCCGCGCAGGTACATCGCGAAGGCCGCGCCCAGTCCGCACTGCTCGCCGTGGGCGGCAGCCCGCTGGGGGAACAGCAGGTCGAAGGCGTGGTTGATCTCGTGGCAGGAGCCGGAGGCGGGCCGGGAGTCTCCGGAGATCGACATCGAGATACCGGTGAGGACCAGCGCCTCGGCGAGCACCTGGAGGAAGCCGTTGTCGCCGATGCCGCCGGGGTGGCGCAGGACCGCCTCGCCGGCCTGGCGGGCCATGGCGGCGGCGAGACCGTCGATCTTCTCGCCGTTGACCCGGTTGGACAGCTCCCAGTCGGCGACCGCGTTGATGTTGGAGATCGCGTCGCCGATGCCGGCCCGGACGAAACGGGCCGGTGCCTCGCGGATGACGTCCAGATCGATGACGACCGCGATCGGGTTCGGCACACCGTAGGAACCGCGTCCCGCGTCGTTGTCGAGGGTCGCGACCGGCGAGCACAGGCCGTCGTGCGCGAGGTTCGTCGGCACGGCGACCAGGGGCAGGCCGACCCGGGCCGCGGCGAACTTGGCACAGTCGATGATCTTGCCGCCGCCGAGCCCGACGACGGCGTCGTAGTGGCCGGACTTCATCTCGCCGGCCAGCCGGATCGCGTCGTCGAGGGTGCCGCCGCCGACCTCGTACCAGCTGGCGCCGGGCAGCGAGGGGGCGATGCGCTCGCGCAGCTTCGCGCCGGAGCCGCCGCTGACGGCGACGGCGAGCCGGCCGGACTGCGCGATGCGCTCGTCGGCGAGGACCGAGGCCAGGTCGTCCAGGGCACCGGGGCGGATGTCCACGACGACCGGCGAGGGGATCAGCCGGGTCAGTAGCGGCACGCGATCTCCCGTCCCTTGGCGAGGTCGTCGTGGTTGTCGATCTCGACCCACTGGACGTCGCCGATCGGCGCCACGTCGATCTTGAAGCCGCGGTTGACCAGCTCCTGGTACCCGTGCTCGTAGAACTGCTGCGGGTCGGTCTCCCAGACCGTCTGCAGCGCGTCGGCCAGCTCGGCGGCGGCGTCGCCCTCGATCAGGGTGACGCCGATGTACTCGCCCGTCGCCTCGGCCGGGTCCATCAGCTTGGTGATCTTCGTCATGCCCTTCTCGGGGTCGACGACGACCTTCATCTCCTCGTCGGCGAGGTTCTTCACCGTGTCCAGGGCGAGGATGATCCTCTTGCCGTCGCCGCGGGCGGCGAGCAGGGTCTTCTCGACGGAGACCGGGTGCACGGTGTCGCCGTTGGCGAGGATCACGCCGTCCTTGAGGGCGTCACGGCCGCACCACAGGGAGTAGGCGTTGTTCCACTCCTCGGCCTTGTCGTTGTCGATGAGGGTGAGCTTGAGGCCGTACTTCTGCTCCAGGGCCGCCTTGCGCTCGTAGACGGCCTCCTTGCGGTAGCCGACGATGATCGCGACCTCGGTCAGCCCGACCTCGGCGAAGTTGGCGAGGGTGAGGTCCAGCACGGTCGGTTCGCCCTCTATGCCCGCAGGCCCCACCGGCACCAACGCCTTGGGCAGGGTGTCGGTGTAGGGGCGCAGACGCCGTCCGGCGCCGGCCGCCAGCACAAGGCCGATCATGCGGGTTCTCCTTCGTCGTGTACGGCTGGGGCCCCGGCGGAGACCCAGAAGCGGATGCTCTCGGCGAGCACCACGAGGGCGGCGGCCACGGCGAGGACCGTGAGCGCGACGGTGAACTGCGAGGCGGTGAGCACCACCGCCACAACGGTGACGAGCAGCGTCCGCCCCTCGTGCCCCCCGATGACGCGCACCAGCCAGGCCGGGGGCGCTCCGGCGTTGCCGCGGATGCGGTACACCGTGTCGTAGTGATGGTAGGCGACGGCGGCCACCAGCCCGAAAGCCGCCGGCAGCGCTCCGTTCACCCCCGCCTTGCCCGCGAGGGCGAGGACGGTGCCGTACTCGGCGGCCCGGAAGAAGGGCGGAACCAGCCAGTCGAGGGCGCCCTTGAGGGGGCGGGCGACGGCCAGGGCCGAGGTGAGGACGTAGACCAGGGCTCCGACCACCGGCAGCACCGAGCCGTAGCCGGTGAGGGCGGAGCAGGCGACGACCGCGGCGCCGCCGAGCAGGGCGACGACCGGGACGGCGAGGCCCGGCAGGCCGCGCGGGGCGACCCGATGGAGTGCCTCCGTCAGCGGTCCGCAGTCGGCGAGGTCCGCCAGCGCCCGGGCGGCCCGGTCCGTGCGCCGGGCCTTGCGGGTCAGGGACCGCAGCACCCGGCCGGCCGTGGTGTACGTCGCCGCGAAGGCGCAGCCGACGAGCAGGACGTAGAAGGTGATCCGCGGGGTGGTGGCCGCGGTGAGGATCGCGATCAGCGCCCAGCGCTCGCCGATGGGCAGGACGATCATCCGGCGCACCCACACCGTCCAGCCGACGCTGTCCAGCTTGTCGGACAGGGCGGCGGTGGGGCTGGTGTTGGCGGTGGCGTCGTGGTTGGCCTCGTTGAAGGAGAAGTCGACCACGTGCCGGCAGGTCTGCAGGATCATCGCGCCCAGGGCGAGGGCCCACACGTCGTCGCCGCCCCGGGCCGCTCCGAGGGCGAGGCCGGCGTAGTAGGCGTACTCCTTGGCCCGGTCGAACGTGGCGTCGAGCCAGGCGCCGAGCGTGGAGTACTTCAGGGCGTAACGGGCGAGCTGGCCGTCGGTGCAGTCCAGGACGAAGGACGCGATCAGCAGCACACCGGCCGCGACGAAGCCGCTCCGGGTGCCGGTCGCCGCGCACCCCGCCGCGATCAGGGCGGTGAGCAGCGAGGCGGTGGTGACCTGGTTCGGGGTCAGGCCGCGGCGGGCGCACCAGCGGGCGATGTGGCGCGAGTACGGGCTGATGAAGAACGTGGTGAAGAAGCCGTCGCGGGACTTCACGGCGGACTTCAGGCGTACGGCCTCGTCGTCCACGGCGGCGACGGCCTGACGTGCCTCGTTGCGGGCCTGCGGGTCGGCGGGGACGGCGGCGACCAGGCTGCCCAGCTCGGGCCGGTGCACCTCGCAGCCGTCGGTGTCGAGGGCGGTGACGATCCGGTCGGCGAGGCTGTCCACGGCCAGTGCGGTACCGCCGCCGGCCGAGGTCTCGCGGGCCACGGCCCGGGTCAGCGCCTGCCGGGCGGCCGGCTGGGCGGTGACGGCGCCGGGGACGGCGGAGAGCGGGAAGCGCGGGTCGGTCAGGCCGAGGCGCAGCGCGTGCACATGGCCGACGAAGCGGGCGTCGAGGACGGCCACACGGTCGCCGGCCGGAGCGGCGGCGAGCAGGGTCTCGGCCTCGGCGGCGTCCGCTGCCACCCGGACGTCGAAGCCGAGCGACCGCAGATCGTTCTCGAGAGACGATCCGGGGACCGGCTGACCGGTGACAATGGCGGTCGGCAACCGAACTCACTCCCTGGGTGCCGGCGGGGGCGCCGGTCTCTCACGTGGTGGGGCGCCCTGCCTGCGGCACCCGGGCGGCATGTCGGCAGAGGGTATCGGATGGGCGGAAGCCTTGTTCACCGGCCGTTCACGGCCCGGCCCACGGAGGCTGCCCCGGCCTTTGCCGCGATCATCATCGGTGATCCGGGGCCCGCCCCACAAACCCGTGGGCGCAGAACCGGGCATCTGCGGGCATCGGCGACACGGCGGCGGCTCGGCATAGGGTGGACGACCATGACTTGGCTGATCACCGGCGGAGCCGGATACATCGGGGCGCATGTGGCGCGGGCCATGACCGGGGCCGGGGAACGCGTCGTGGCCCTGGACGACCTGTCGGCCGCCGTCCCCGGCCGGCTCCCGGCGGACGTCCCCCTGGTGGAGGGGTCCACGCTGGACGGGGCGTGCCTCAAGCGGGTCTTCGCGGAGTACGGCGTCACGGGTGTCGTCCACCTCGCGGCGCGCAAGCAGGTCGCCGAGTCGGTGGCCCAGCCCACCCGCTACTACCGGGAGAACGTGGGCGGTCTCGCCACGCTGCTGGACGCGGTCGCCGAGGCGGGGATCGACCGCCTGCTGTTCTCCTCGTCGGCGGCGGTGTACGGCAACCCGGACGTGGACCTGATCACCGAGGACACCCCGTGCGCGCCGGTGAACCCGTACGGCGAGACCAAGCTGGCCGGGGAGTGGCTGGTACGGGCCGCCGGGAAGGCACACGGAATCTCCACGGTGTGCCTGCGCTATTTCAACGTGGCGGGCGCCGCGGCGCCGGAGCTGGCGGACACGGGCGTGTTCAACATCGTGCCGATGGTCTTCGACCGGCTCACCCGCGACGAGGCCCCGCGGATCTTCGGTGCCGACTACCCGACACCGGACGGCACCTGCATCCGGGACTACATCCATGTCGCCGACCTCGCCGAGGCCCATCTCGCGGCGGCGCGGCGGCTCGCCGACGGCGGCCTGTCCGGCGATCTGACGCTGAACATCGGGCGGGGCGAGGGTGTCTCGGTGCGCGAGCTGATCACGGTCGTCGGTGAGGTCACCGGGAACCGCCGGGAGCCGGTGGTGGAGGGGCGCCGGGCGGGGGACGCGCCGCGTGCGGTGGCCTCGGCGGAGCGGGCCGCCGAGACCCTCGGCTGGCGGGCCGGGCGGGGGGTGCGCGAGATGGTGGAGTCCGCCTGGCGGGGCTGGCAGCTGCACCGGGGCGGGTGAGCCGGGCGGGCCGAGTCCGGCAGGTGATCGGGGCCGAGAGCCGCACCCGTCCTGACCTGCGGAACGTTTCCGCAGGTCAGGCCACATGACAACGGTGTTCAGTGCCGCGTTGCCCCATACCCCCCACCCGTAGTTCACTGGGGCCTGCCGGACGCAGACGAAAGGGCGGTCTTCATGGGGGCAGGGCACGACCACGGGCACGCGCACACGCATGCGCCGGCCACGGGTACGGCCGCGGCCGCGTACCGGGGCCGGCTGCGGATCGCGCTGGGCATCACGCTCACGATCATGGTCGTCGAGATCGTCGGCGGCCTGGTCGCGGACTCGCTCGCGCTGATCGCGGACGCGGCCCACATGGCGACCGACGCGGTGGGGCTCGGCATGGCCCTGCTCGCAATCCACTTCGCCAACCGTCCGCCGAGCACCAACCGCACCTTCGGCTACGCCCGCGCCGAGATCCTGGCCGCCCTGGCCAACTGCCTGCTGCTGCTCGGCGTCGGCGGATACGTCCTGTACGAGGCGGTCCAGCGGTTCGTCACGCCTGCGGAGACCCGCGGCGGCCTGATGGTCGTCTTCGGTCTGATCGGCCTGGTCGGGAACGGCATCTCGCTGACCCTGCTGATGCGCGGGCAGAAGGAGAGCCTGAACGTGCGCGGCGCCTTCCTGGAGGTCGCCGCGGACGCACTGGGCTCGGTCGCGGTGCTGATCTCGGCCGCGGTGATCCTGACCACCGGCTGGCAGGCCGCCGACCCGGTCGCCTCGCTGGTCATCGGCGTCATGATCGTGCCGCGGACGGTGAAGCTGCTGCGCGAGACACTGGACGTGCTGCTGGAGGCGGCCCCGAAGAACGTCGACATGGCCGAGGTACGGGCGCACATCCTGGCCCTGGACGGTGTGGAGGACGTGCACGACCTGCACGCCTGGACGATCACCTCCGGCATGCCGGTGCTGTCGGCCCACGTGGTGGTCAGCTCGGAGGTGCTCAGCGCCATCGGCCACGAGAAGCTGCTGCACGAGCTGCAGGGCTGCCTCGGCGACCACTTCGACGTCGAGCACTGCACCTTCCAGCTGGAGCCGGGCGGGCACGCGGAGCACGAGGCACGGCTGTGCCACTGACGGCACGCACAGGTGTTCGACACCCGCCCCGGACGGTTCCGTGATCCCCTGACCGGGCACGATGATCTACCGGGCCCCACTCCCGGCGCCGCCACGCGTGCGGACGTGCCGGGAAGCGCCGGGAGTGCCGGATTCGTACGGCAGACTTGGGGTGCGAAGACCGAGGCGAAGGATGGGTATGCCGATCACACCTGCCACCGCGACGCACAGCTCGTCGAACGGCACCGCAGAGGCGATTTTGCTGGAACTGGTCGACGAGAAGGGTGTGACGACCGGTACGGCGGAGAAGCTCGCCGCCCACCAGCCGCCCGGACAGCTGCACCGCGCGTTCTCGGTGTTCCTCTTCGACGAGCAGGGCCGGCTGCTGCTCCAGCAGCGGGCGCTCGGCAAGTACCACTCCCCCGGTGTGTGGTCCAACACCTGCTGCGGCCACCCGTACCCGGGCGAGGCGCCGTTCGCCGCCGCGGCCCGGCGCACGTTCGAGGAGCTGGGGGTGTCCCCGTCGCTGCTGGCGGAGGCGGGCACGGTCCGCTACAACCACCCGGACCCGGCCTCGGGGCTGGTCGAGCAGGAGTACAACCACCTGTTCGTCGGCCTGGTGCAGGCGCCGCTCGCGGCGGATCCGGAGGAGGTCGGGGGCACGGCCTTCGTGACGGCGGCCGAGCTGGCGGAGCGGCACGCCCGCGACCCCTTCTCGGCCTGGTTCATGACCGTCCTGGACGCGGCCCGTCCGGCGATCAGGGAGCTGACGGGCCCGTCCGCGGGCTGGTGAGCGTTCCCCGGCGCAGCCGCCCGCCGGGACGGTTACGGAACCGCCCCGGACATGAGCGGCCCGCGGGACCGCCGCCGGACATGAGCGGGACTGCGCGACCGTCCCCGGACATGAGCCGCACCGCCCGACCGTTCCCAGACGTGAGCGGCTCTGCGGGAGCGCCGCAGGCGTGGGCGGCCTCTGCGCGAGACGGCGCTGAAAGGACGGGGCCGACGGCCACGCCGGGACCCTGCACCGTCCCCGGACGTGAGCGACTCCCGGGACCGCCGCCGGACATGAGCGGCACCGCGTGACCGCCGCCGGATGTGAGAGGCATTACGGGAGCGTCCCCGGACATGAGCGGCTCTGCGGGAGCGCCGCAGGCGTGGGCGGCCTCTGCGCGAGACGGCGCTGAAAGGACGGGGCCGACGGTCACGCCAGGACCCTGAGCCGTCCCCGGACATGAGCGGCCCTACGCGACCGTCCCCGGACATGAGCCGCACCGCCCGACCGTTCCCAGACGTGAGCGGCTCTGGGGGAGCGCCGCAGGCGTGGGCGGCCCTACGGAAACGCCGCCGGCTTGAGTGGCAGGGCGGCCCAGATCACCTTGCCGCCGCTCGCGGTGTGCTCCACGTCGACCATGCCGCCCGCCTCCCGTGCCACCTCGCGGACCAGCAGCAGGCCCCGGCCGCCGGTCTGGCCGTGGTCGGCCTCCAGCGCCGTCGGGCGGTAGGGGTGGTTGTCCTCCACGGACACCCGCACCCACTCGGCTCCGACGGCGACCTCCACGGCCAGCATCGGCGACAGCAGCGCCGCGTGCCGCACCGCGTTGGTGACCAGCTCGGAGACGATCAGCAGCAGGCCGTACACCAGCTCGTCGGAGACCGGCACACCCTGGCGCAGCAGCAGGTCCCGGACGGCGTGCCGGGCCTGCGGGACCGAGGCGTCCACCGCGGCGGCGGTGAACCGCCAGACGCCCTCGTACGGCAGTGGATCGGGCGGCCGCTCGGCCTCCCGCGCTGGGCGCGGGCCGTCCCCGCGCCCGTGGTTGTCCATCGTCCGGTCGCCACCCTCGCGCTCGATTGTCACCACACGTCGAGTGTTGGTAACGACCGGCTGCGGCCTTTGCACCTGAACGCAAGTCACCGGGTATCGAGCGGTTCATGACCGAGTGCGTATGACACGGTCACGTGTGGGGACTGTTCCTGTCGCACCGGCGCCGGTTCCCGAACTAATCGGGTCGTCGGGTCGGGGCTACCGGTGCTCGGAGACGAGCCCGACGACCCGGCGCCCGCCGTAGCCGGTGGCCAGGAGGCCGAGGCCGTCGAAGAGCAGGGCGAGCGAGAAGAAGGCGCCGATGACGTACTGGCTGCTGCTCGGCCAGGAGGCGAGGACCAGGATCCCGAGCAGCAGGTCGAAAACGCCGAGTAGCAGCGTCCAGCCGAACTGCGGACCGCGCACGATCAGGCTGCCGACCAGCCGGAAGAGGCCCGCGGCGAGGAACAGCAGCGCGGCGAACATGGTGAGGGCGGCGGCGGCCGCGTGCGGCAGGCGGATGACGACGACACCGGCCGCGATGTTCAGGGCGGCGACGATGACGCCGAGCCAGAAGAAGTTCGTGCCGCGGGCCTGGATCGCGTGCAGCAGGCCGACGATCCCGCCGATCAGCAGCAGCCAGCCGAACAGCAGCATCGAGGTGAGCGTGGCGACACTGGTGTAGACGAGTCCCACGAGCCCGGCGAGGACCAGGATCACGCCGAGCACGGCGAGCCAGCCGAAGCCGTGGCGCAGCTTCGCCACCCTGTCCTTGGGCTTGCGTGTGCCGAACTTGGCCATCGCCGCCTCCTCGGTCACCTCCGTCTGCCCCTCCCTCCCTTATGGATCCCCGCTGGAGGGATTCGGTAACGCCGGGGTGAGGCACCCTGCGGGAAGCCGGCCCCCGATACCATCCGGCCCATGGAGCCCCAGCTGTCGCACCGTGTCGAAGGCGCTGTCGCCACCGTCGTCATCCGCAACCCGGCCAAGCGCAACGCCATGACCGCCGCGATGTGGCGGGCGCTGCCACCGCTGCTGGACGGCCTGGCGCACGACCCCGGTGTCCGGGCGCTGGTGCTCACCGGGGAAGGCGGGACCTTCTGTGCGGGGGCGGACATCTCCACGCTCCAGGGGTCACCGGACGAGGCCCCGGGACTCGCCGTGGCGGCCGAGGAGGCGCTCGCCGCGTTCCCCAAACCGACTCTGGCCGCCGTGCGCGGGCACTGCGTGGGCGGCGGGGCCCAGCTGGCGGCGGCCTGCGATCTGCGGCTGGCCGAGGAGGGCGCCCTGTTCGGGGTGACACCGGCGCGGCTCGGCATCGTCTATCCGGCCTCCTCGACCCGCCGGCTGGTGTCGCTGGTGGGTCCCGCCACGGCCAAGTACCTCTTGTTCACGGCCGAGTTGATCGACTCCGGGCGGGCACTGGCCACCGGGCTGGTGGACGAGGTGCTGCCGGAGGGCGAACTGGGCAAGCGCGTCGCCGAGTTGACCGGGATCCTGGTCTCCCGCTCGCAGCTCACCCAGGCCGCCGCGAAGGAGTTCGCGAACGGCAGGACGGACCGGGACGCCCACTGGGCGGAGCAGGCACGCGGCAGCGGCGACACCGCGGAGGGGGTCACCGCGTTCCTGGAGCGCCGGCACCCGCGCTTCACGTGGAGGGTGTCTGCGTCAGGCTGAACCGGCTGCCCGCGCGCAGTTCCTCGACCAGGTGCGCGGGCGCCTTCCGCGGGGAACCGGCGTCGTAGGGCGGCTGGGGGTCGTACTCCGTCAGCAGCTGGACGGCCTGGGCGTGTTCGTCTCCCGCGATCCGTCCGGTCAGGGTGAGCGCCATGTCGATGCCGGAGGAGACCCCGGCGGCGGTGACGTACTTGCCGTCGGTCACGACCCGTTCGCTCGTCGGTTCCGCGCCGAACTCCTTCAGCAGGTCCAGTGCGGTCCAGTGGCTGGTCGCCCGGCGGTCGCGCAGCAGCCCCGCGGCGGCGAGCAGCAGCGAGCCCGAGCAGACCGAGGTCGTCCACGTACTCGTCGCGTCCGCCGCGCGCAGCCAGCCCAGCAGGGCCGGGTTCTCCAGCTGGGTCATGGTGCCGGGCCCGCCCGAGACCACCAGGAGGTCGGGACGGGGCACCTCGTCGAGGGCCTTGTCGGCGGTGACGGCGAGAAAGCCCGTATCGGTGCGGACGGGGCCGGGCCGCTCGGCGACGAAGGTGAGGTCCGCGTCCGGGAGCCGGCTGAGGATCTCGTAGGGCCCGACGACGTCCAGCGCGGTGAAGCGGTCGTAGACGACCACGGCGATCTGCATGGGGTGTCCCTTCAGTGGGTGGTGGCGGGCCGGAACCGGCGGCGGTACTCGGCCGGGGCCGTCCCGAGGGCCTTGACGAAGGCGCGGCGCATGGCCTCGGGTGTGCCGTAGCCGCTTGCGCGGGCGACCACCTCGATGCCGTCGGCGGTGTCCTCCAGCAGGCGGCGGGCGTGCTCCAGGCGGACCCGGTCGACGTAACGGCCGGGAGTCGCGCCGGTCTCCTCGCGGAAGGCGCGCGCGAAGTGGCGCGGTGACAGCCGGGCCCGGGCGGCGAGCGACTCGACCGTGAGGTCGCCGGCCGGGTGCTCGGTGATCCACCGCTGGACCTCGCGCAGCGGTGCCCGCTGGGCGGTCTGGGCGGCGAGCTGGGCGCTGAACTGCGCCTGGTTGCCGGGCCGGCGCAGAAAGACCACCAGGTGGCGGGCGACGGCCAGCGCGACGTCCCGGTCCAGGTCCTCCTCGACCAGGGCGAGGGCCAGGTCGATGCCGGAGGTCACGCCGGCCGAGGTGGCGACGTCCCCGTCCCGGACGTAGATGGGCTCCGGGTCCACGGTGACGGCGGGGTGGTCGCGGGCGAGCTTGTCGCAGTACGCCCAGTGGGTCGTCGCCCGGCGGCCGTCGAGGAGCCCGGCGGCGGCGAGCAGGACGGCGCCCGTGCACACCGAGACCAGACGCGGGGCGCGCGGACCGTGGGCGCGCAGCCACTCGATCAGCCGGGGGTCGGGGGCGCGGGTGCCCTGGCCGCCGGGGACCAGCAGGGTGTGCGGGTCGCAGGCGGTGGTCAACGCCTCGTCCGGTACGAGGGTCAGGCCACTGGAGGTGCGCACCGGGCCGCCGTCCAGGGAGGCCGTACGGATCCGGTAGGTGCCCGGCGTGTGCTTCTCGGCGCCGGCGAACACCTCGAGCGGACCGGTGACGTCGAGGCTCTGCACACCGTCGAAGAGGACGAAGAGGAGGGTTCGCTGCGCCATGCCCTCGATTCTTCGCCGCCGGGAGTACGGCCGCAATGACGTGTTTCCCACCTTTTCTGCCATGGCCGGGCATGCGGGCGGGTCGGTGAGGTACCCGGACGCCACTCGCCCGAAGGAAGGAGATTTCCGTGCTGGGAGCCATCGCAGACGTACTGCGGCAGATCGGCGGCGCCGTCGCCACGGTGGTCACGCTGCCGTTCCGGGCCGTGGCCCGGCTGTTCGGCGGAGCCTCGTCGTCCGCGCACGGGGGCCGGGCCTGAGCCGGGCCCCGGCGGCCCGCCACGCACCGCCCTGATCCCCGGTTGTCGGTGTCACCTGCCACAATTGCCGCGCAACCTCAGTGGAGAAGGCGGTACGGGATCGTGACGACACCCGGATCCATCGGAGCAGGATCCATCGAAGGCAGGATCGCCGAGGAGCTCGGCGTACGGGAGCGGCAGGTGAGGGCCGCGGTGGAACTGCTCGACGGCGGTTCGACCGTGCCCTTCATCGCCCGCTACCGCAAGGAAGCGACCGAGATGCTCGACGACGCGCAGCTGCGCACGATCGAGGAGCGGCTGCGCTACCTGCGGGAGCTGGAGGAGCGGCGGACCGCGATCCTGGAGTCGGTGCGCGAGCAGGGCAAGCTCACCGACGAGCTGGAGGCCCGCATCCGCGGCGCCGAGACCAAGGCGCGGCTGGAGGACGTCTACCTGCCGTACAAGCCCAAGCGGCGCACCAAGGCGCAGATCGCGCGCGAGGCGGGCCTGGAGCCGCTGGCGGAGGGTCTGCTGGGCGATCCGGCGGTGGAGCCGCTGGCGGCCGCCGCCGCGTTCGTGGACGCCGACAAGGGCGTCGCCGACCCGCAGGCCGCCCTGGAGGGCGCGCGGGCGATCCTCACGGAGCGGTTCTCGGAGGACGCCGACCTGATCGGCGAGCTGCGCGAGCGCATGTGGGTGCGCGGGCGGCTGGCCGCGAAGGTGCGCGAGGGCAAGGAGGAGGCGGGCGCCAAGTTCGCCGACTACTTCGACTTCGCCGAGCCGTTCACCGAGCTGCCCTCGCACCGGATCCTGGCGATGCTGCGCGGCGAGAAGGAGGAGGTCCTCGACCTCGTCCTGGAGCCGGAGGAGCCCACGGACGGGCCTTCGTCGTACGAGGGCATCGTCGCGCACCGGTTCGGCATCGCCGACCGGGGCCGGGCCGCCGACAAGTGGCTGACGGACACGGTCCGCTGGGCCTGGCGCACCCGCCTCCTCGTCCACCTCGGCATCGACCTGCGCCTCAGGCTGCGGACGGCCGCCGAGGACGAGGCGGTGAACGTCTTCGCCGCGAACCTGCGCGACCTGCTGCTGGCCGCCCCGGCCGGCACGCGCGCGACGCTGGGCCTGGACCCCGGTTTCCGTACGGGCGTGAAGGTCGCCGTGGTCGACGCGACCGGCAAGGTCGTCGCCACGGACGTGATCTATCCGCACGTCCCGGCCAACAAGTGGGACGAGGCCCTCGCCAAGCTGGCCCGGCTCGCCGAGGAGCACGCGGTCGAGCTGGTCGCGATCGGCAACGGCACCGCGTCCCGCGAGACCGACAAGCTCGCCGGTGAACTGATCGTCAGGAACCCTGAGTTGAAGCTCACCAAGGTGATGGTGTCCGAGGCGGGCGCGTCGGTGTACTCGGCGTCCCAGTACGCCTCGCGGGAGCTGCCGGACATGGACGTGTCGCTGCGCGGCGCGGTCTCCATCGCCCGGCGCCTGCAGGACCCGCTGGCCGAGCTGGTGAAGATCGACCCGAAGTCCATCGGCGTCGGCCAGTACCAGCACGACCTGTCCGAGGTGAAGCTGTCCCGCTCGCTGGACGCGGTCGTCGAGGACTGTGTGAACGGCGTCGGCGTGGACGTCAACACGGCGTCCGTGCCGCTGCTTTCGCGCGTGTCCGGCATCTCGTCCGGTCTCGCCGAGAACATCGTGGCGCACCGGGACGCGAACGGCCCGTTCACGTCCCGCTCCGAGCTGAAGAAGGTGGCGCGGCTCGGCCCGAAGGCGTACGAGCAGTGCGCGGGCTTCCTGCGCATCCGCGGCGCCGACCCGCTGGACGCCTCCAGCGTGCACCCGGAGGCGTACCCGGTGGTCCGCCGCATGGTGAAGACCACGGGCCGGGAGGTGGCCTCCCTCATCGGCAACACGGGCGTGCTGCGCTCGCTCAAGCCCGCCGACTTCGTGGACGACACCTTCGGTCTGCCGACGGTGACGGACATCCTGAAGGAGCTGGAGAAGCCGGGGCGCGACCCGCGACCCGCGTTCAAGACGGCCACCTTCAAGGAGGGCGTGGAGAAGATCTCCGACCTGTCCGCCGGGATGGTCCTGGAGGGCGTGGTGACGAACGTGGCGGCCTTCGGCGCCTTCGTGGACGTCGGCGTCCACCAGGACGGCCTGGTGCACGTCTCGGCGATGTCGAAGACGTTCGTCAAGGACCCGCGCGATGTCGTCAAGCCCGGTGACATCGTCAAGGTGAAGGTCCTCGACGTGGACATCCCGCGCAAGCGGATCGCGCTGTCCCTGCGCCTGGACGACGAGGCCGCGCCGCAGGGGCAGGGCGGCGGCCGCCAGCAGCGCGGTGGCGGTGACCGTCCGCCGCAGCAGCGGCAGGGCGGCGGACAGGGCCAGCGGCAGAGCGGCGGACAGGGCCAGCGGCAGGGCGCCGGACAGGGCCAGCGGCAGAGCCGGGGCGGTGACCGGGGCGGCCGGCAGGCGCCGGCACCGGCCAACAGCGCGATGGCCGACGCGCTGCGCCGGGCCGGGCTGCTGGACCCCAAGAAGCGCTGACCGGCCGGGGCCGGGGCCACTCGGCTCCGGCCCCGTGCCGTCCATCGGCGGGAAACCGGTGGACGGAGATCATCCGGTCGGCAGACTCCCTACATGACCGATCCCAAGGACGACCTCCTGGTGTACCTCCAGGACGCCCGCGACGTACTGCTGTGGAAACTCGACGGCCTGCTCGAGTACGACATCCGGCGTCCCCTGACGCCCACCGGCACGAACCTGCTCGGCCTGGTCAAGCACCTGGCCGGCGCCGAGGCCCTGTACTTCGGCGCGGCCTTCGGCCGGCCCTTCGCGGGAACGCCGTTGTGGTTCACCGGCGACGCCGAGCCGGACGCGGACCTGTGGGCGCGGCCCGACGAGTCCCGTGAGGACATCGTCGGCCGGTACCGGCGGGCCTGCGCCCACTCCGACGAGACGATCGCGGCGCTGCCCCTGGACGCGCTCGACCGGGTGCCGGGCGCGCCGAAGGAGACGACGCTGCACCGGATCCTGACCCACATGATCGCCGAGACCCAGCGGCACGCGGGCCACGCCGACATCGTGCGCGAGCTGATCGACGGGGCGGTGGGTCAGCGCCCGGACGGCCCGAACGTCGCACCGCACGACCCGGAGCACCTCGGCCGGGTCGAGCGAGCGGCCAAGGAGGCCGCAGCCCGCTGGGCTTAACTCTCCGTCAGTTTCCCGTCCGCCACCTCCAGGCGGCGGGTCACCCGGACCGCGTCCAGCATGCGGCGGTCGTGGGTGACCAGGAGCAGGGTGCCCGCGTAGGTGTCGAGGGCCTGTTCCAGTTGCTCGATGGCGGGCAGGTCGAGGTGGTTCGTCGGCTCGTCCAGGACCAGGAGGTTGACGCCCCGGCCCTGGAGGAGGGCCAGGGCGGCGCGGGTGCGTTCGCCCGGGGAGAGGCTCGCGGCCGGGCGCGGCACGTGGTGGGATTTCAGGCCGAACTTGGCGAGCAGGGTGCGGACCTCGACCGGCTCCGTGTCGGGGACGGCCGTGCAGAAGGCGTCGAGCAGCGTCTCGGGGCCGTGGAACAGCTTGCGGGCCTGGTCGACCTCGCCGACCAGGACGCCCGAGCCGAGCGCGGCGTGCCCGGAGTCGAGCGGGACGCGGCCCAGCAGCGCACCGAGCAGGGTGGACTTGCCGGCGCCGTTGGCCCCGGTGACCGCGACCCGGTCCGCCCAGTCGATCTGCAGGGACACCGGCCCGAAGGTGAAGTCGCCGCGCCGCACCTCGGCGTCCCGCAGGGTCGCCACCACCGCGCCGGAGCGCGGGGCGGCCGCGATCTCCATGCGCAGCTCCCACTCCTTGCGCGGCTCCTCGACCACCTCCAGGCGCTCGATCATGCGCTGGGTCTGCCGTGCCTTGGCGGCCTGCTTCTCGCTGGCCTCGCTGCGGAACTTGCGGCCGATCTTGTCGTTGTCGTTGCCCGCCTTGCGCCGGGCGTTCTTCACGCCCTTGTCCATCCAGGTCCGCTGCATCTGGGCGCGGTCCTGGAGGGCGGCCTTCTTGTCGGCGTACTCCTCGTACTCGTCGCGGGCGTGCCGGCGGGCGACCTCGCGTTCTTCCAGGTAGGCCGCGTATCCGCCGCCGTAGAGGCTGATCTGCCGCTGGGCGAGGTCCAGTTCCACGACCTTGGTGACGGTGCGGGTGAGGAACTCGCGGTCGTGGCTGACGACGACCGTGCCGGCGCGCAGGCCGGTGACGAAGCGTTCCAGGCGCTCCAGGCCGTCGAGATCGAGGTCGTTGGTGGGCTCGTCGAGCAGGAAGACGTCGTAGCGGGACAGCAGCAGCGAGGCGAGTCCGGCGCGGGCCGCCTGGCCGCCGGAGAGGGAGGTCATCGGCTGGTCCAGGCCGACGGCGAGACCGAGGGAGCCGGCGACCTCCTCCGCCCGCTCCTCCAGGTCGGCACCGCCGAGGCCGAGCCAGCGCTCCAGGGCGGTCGCGTAGGCGTCGTCGGCGCCGGGCGCGCCGTCCACGAGTGCCTGGGTGGCTTCGTCCATGACACGCTGGGCCTCGGCGACACCCGTGCGGCGGGCCAGGAACTCCCCGACGGTCTCGCCCGGCCTGCGCTCCGGCTCCTGCGGCAGATGGCCGACGGCGGCGGTCGGCGGGGACAGCCTGAGTTCGCCCTGTTCGGGTGCGGTGAGTCCGGCGAGGAGCTTCAGCAGGGTGGACTTGCCCGCGCCGTTGGCGCCGACGAGACCGATCACGTCACCGGGCGCGACGACGAGGTCCAGGCCGGAGAAGAGCGAGCGGTCGCCGTGGCCGGCGGCGAGGTTCTTGGCGACGAGGGTGGCAGTCATCAGGAGGCCGATCCTAATGGGCGGGCATGGGCGTCTCGGCCGCGATGTCCGCCGGGCCCGACGCCGCACCGTCCCGCCGGCGGCCCTGACCCCGCACGTCGGCCCCGGTCCCCCGGTCACCCATACCCGGCACATCAAACCCGACTCCTGCCCACACCCCCCTGACCCGCACGTCAACCCCGACTCCCCGCGGCTCCGACCCCGCACGTCACCCCCGCCCCCGCACATACACCGACTCCCCGGTCACCCAGCCCCCGCACACCAACCCCGACTCCCGCCCACACCCCCCTGACCCGCACGGCAACCCCGACTCCCACCCACACCCCCCTGACCCGCACGGCAACCCCGACTCCCCGGCGGCTCCGACCCCGCAGATCACCCCCACCCCCGCACATACACGGACTCCCCTGTCACCCAGCCCCCGCACATCAACCCCGACTCCCACGCACACCCCCCCCCGCCCCCGCAGGTCAACCCCGACTCCCCCGCGGCTCCGACCCCGCACGTCACCCCCGCTTCCCGCCCGCACCCCCGGCCCCGGCGCTCAATCCCGAATCGCGCCCGCGCCCCCGGCCCCGCGCCTCAGCTGCGAGTCCCGCTCGCGACCGGTGCCGTGAGCACGCCTCCCGTCGTGCGGGCGACGACGAACGCCTCCCCCTTGACCGCCTTCGGGTCGAGGGGGACGCGGTGCCGGCCGGGCTCCAGGACGCCGTCGAACACCTCGCGGACGTGGGTGCGGTAGAGCCGGTCGAGGCGGTAGGCGGTGATCCGCACCCGGCACGCGGAGGCCACCTCGACGTCCGCGGTGCCTGCGGCGGCCGTGAGCCCGGTGAGCCGGCGCTGCGGCAGCGGGCTGCGGTCCAGGGCGTGCTCGATCTGGGCGACGAGCAGCGGCACGATCGGGGCCAGACCGTCCACGCGGGCGATGTCGACCCCGGCCCGTTCGAAGGCCTCCAGCACGGCGGCCCGCTCGGCCTCGCCGACCGCGCGGCCGAAGGCGACCGCGCCGTAGCCGCGCAGTTCCTCGGCGGGCACGGCCCGGGCGTCCTGAGTGATGTCGGCGCCGATGCCGATGGTGCGCAGCGCCGCGGCCAGCCTGGCCAGCACCGCGACCCGGGCGCCGATCAGCAGTACCCGCCGGCGGGGCGTGGCGGAGCCGTCCATCAGGGCGCCGAGTGCCGCGCGGTACTCGGCGCCGTGGAAACGGAACGGCCCTATGCCGTGGTAGCCGTTGAGCTCCAGGTCGGCATGTTCGTCCGTCTGCCAGGCGAAGTCCCGCCAGATGTAGTCCTCGCCCTCGCGCTCGATGACGGCGGTGACCGCTCCGCAACCCAGATCCGCGCACTCGGGGCAGCCGTAGATGACGAACCGGCCGTCCGGGAGCGGGGGTTCGGCCTCCAGGAGCAGCGCGCGCACCTGCTCGGTGAAGATGGCGGGCGGGACGTCCGAGGCGAGCGGGGAGACGGCGTCGAGGTCGGACAGCCGGAACAGCAGCGGACGGCCGTCCACGACGAAGTCCACGAAGTCGCGGTGCACCTGGTAGCCGCCGTCGGCGAGCACACCGCCGGCGCGGATCGCCGGTGCCAGGCCGAAGGTCGCGTATGCGGCAGACATGCTGTGAGTATTCCCACATCGACACGCATGTGAGCGCAGCATGACAGAGTCGGCCGGGCCAGGCCTATCGTCCTGGCGTGGACAGCGAGCCGAGTGACGAAGTGATCGTGGTCGGGAGCGGGGTCGTCGGGCTGACGACGGCCGTGGTGCTGGCCGAGTCCGGGCGGCGGGTACGGGTGTGGGCGCGGGAGCCCGCCGAGCGTACGACCTCGGCGGTCGCCGGCGGCCTGTGGTGGCCGTACCGCATCCGGCCCGCACCGTTGGCCGGTGCCTGGGCGCTGGAGTCCCTCACCGTCTACGAGGAGCTGGCGGGGCGGCCGGAGGCGACGGGCGTACGCCTGGTCGACGGCGTACACCGGGGGCTGCGGCTGGACGAACTCGGTGCGTGGGCGGGCCGGGTGCCGGGACTGTGGGCCGTGCCCGACGGTCTCGCGGCGCGGCTGCCGGTGATCGACATGCCGGTGCATCTGGCGTGGCTGCGGGAGCGGCTCGCGAAGGCCGAAGGGGTGGTGGAGACGCGTGAGGTGACCGACCTCGCCGCAGTGCCCGCGCCGGTCGTGGTCAACTGCACGGGCCTGGGCGCGCGTTCGCTGGTGCCGGACCCGGCGGTGCGTCCGGTGCGGGGGCAGCTGGTGGTGGTGGAGAACCCGGGGATCACGACCTGGTTCACGTCGGCCGGCCACGACGCCGACACCTCCACGTACTTCTTCCCGCAGCCGGGCGGGCTGCTGCTGGGCGGTACGGCGGAGGAGGACGACTGGTCCCTGGAGCCGGACCCGGACACCGCCACGGCGATCGTCGCCCGGTGTGCGGGGGTCCGGCCGGAGATCGCCCAGGCGCGGGTGCTGGACCACCGGGTGGGGCTGCGGCCGGCCCGGGACGCGGTACGGCTGGAGAGGCAGCCGCTGCCCGGCGGACGCCTGCTGGTGCACAACTACGGGCACGGCGGGGCCGGGGTGACGGTGGCGTGGGGGTGCGCGCGGGAGGCGGCCGGGTTGGCGTTCCCGGCCGCCTGAAATCGACCGGCGCGGCGGCGGGCGCCGGGGTGGGGGCACCCCCGGCACCCACCCGTGCCGCCCCCGGCGGCAGACCGCCCGCAGCGGCGGCGGCACTACGAAGCCGGCGCCGACTGCGGTTCCCGGGGGCACGGGGAACCGCGCGACCAGCCACGACGGACCCGCACCCGGGGCGCGAGTCGAGCCGGGCGTGACCCGTACCGGACGCCTCCGGCCCGCCGTCACGCATCGGTCAGCCGGCGCCACGGCGCGCCCCCGTCAGCTCGACGGGATGTGCCGAGTCGCACCCGGTGCGCGGACCCCGTTCAAGGCCCGCGGCGCGGGAGCCGTGGCCGTGCCGGACGTGGCCCGGGCGAACGCCGGTGCGCCTCCGACCAGCGGGAGACTCGCCCTCGTGCCGGACAGATCGATCGTCAGGGTCGGCTTCGTCGAAGGCGGGTCGATGAGGTCCTTGTCCGTGCCGGCGACGATCAGGGCCAGCCGGTGTCCCTCGGGGACGACATGGTCGGTCGCCGCCAGCCGCAGGGTCATCGTGTACGCCTTGCCCGGGGTGAGCGGGACGCCCTTGGCGAGGGAGGCGTGGTGGCCGAGGTCGGCCCAGCCGCGGCTGACCACGGTGTAGTCGACCTTGGCCGTCTTGGCCGCCGTCTCCTTGAAGCAGGCGCTGTCCCCGGCGGTGCCGGCGCCCCAGCAGGTGCGGTCGGTGAGGGTGGTGATGCCCTCGGCCGCGTCCGCGTAGTCGCGGATCGTGTCCGGACCGAGGTCGACCAGGACGGCGGACAGGTGGGCCGAGGTGGTGGTCGGCGTCGCGGTCACCGTCACCGTGGACGAACCGGACAGGCGCAGGTCGTGGCTGAGCGGCGCGGTGAGGAAACCGGTCTTCTCGGCCGTGGGCGTGGTCAGGTGTGCGGCCCAGTCGGTCTCGCTCAGCTTCGGGTCGTCGGTGAAGCTCTCCGTGCCGGAGGCCGGGCGCAGGCCGAGCGTGCCGACGCCGGCCCGGGTGCCGGCGGCCGGGTGCAGGACGGTGGCGCGGGTGGTCCGCGGGGGCCAGACGCGGGAGGTGACCCACTGGTCGGGGTGGCGTTCGATGTCGGCCATCGGCTCGCGGTCGATGCCGTTGTCGTAGCCGAGGAGCGCGTGGTCGAACCAGCGGTGCAGGGTGTCGACCCAGGCGCCGCGGCGGTAGTCGAAGGGGTCGACGTGCCCGGTCTGGGACAGCCAGATCTTGCGCTGCACGCCGTGCTGCGCGAGGGCGTCCCACCACTGGCCGAAGTGCTTGGTGCGGACGTTGAGGTCCTGCATGCCGTGCACCAGGAACACGCTGGCGCGTACCTTGGCCGCGTCCTTGACGTAGTCCCGTTTGGTCCACAGCCCGGTCCAGTCGCCGCTGCGCGGGCTGCCGTCGGCGAGTTTCTTCTGAACGGCCGCGCAGTGGGCGTGCGCCGCGTCGCTCTCGACGTAGCCGGCCAGTTCGTCGGGGCCGCCGTCGTACAGCGGGGCGCCCTGCGCGAAGTAGTAGTCGTACCAGGAGGAGATGCCGCTGATCGGGACGATCGTCTTCAGGCCCTTGACGCCGGTGGCGGCCACGCCGTTGGCGATGGTGGCGTCCCAGCTCTTGCCGATCATGCCGGTGCGGCCGTTGGTCCAGGTGGCGTTGACGGTCTTGTCCCCGGTCCGGGTGGTGTACGCCGTGGCGCGGCCGTTCAGCCAGTCGACGACGGCCTTCGCGGACTGGATGTCGGAGCGGCCGCCGGTGTCGACGCAGCCGTCGGAGCGGTTGGTGCCGGCGAGGTCGACACCGACGAAGGCGTAGCCGCGGGGCACGAAGTAGTTGTCGTAGAAGAGGGGCATCTGGACGACGTGGCCCTGGGAGTCGTACGTCTTCTTCTGGCTCTCGTTGCCGCGTCCGCAGCAGGAGTAGTAGGGGCTGGCGTCCATGATGACGGGGACCTTGCGGCCCTGGCGGGCGGGTTCGGCGGGCCGGACGACGTCGGCGGCGACGCGGTCGGTCTTCCCGTCGCGGTCCTCGTCGAGGCCGGTGTCCACCCACACGGACTCGCGGACGGCGTGGGCGTAGGAGTAGACGGGCCGGCTCTCGCGGCCGGCCGGGCTCGCGCCGCTGGCTGCCTGCGCGGCGAGCGGGGTGAGGAAGGCGGCCGTCAGGATGGCGGCGACCGCGGTGGCGAGCGTTCTCCAGATCGTGAAGCGCGTTCTCATCGGCGTGCGAAGTGGCATGCGCGGACGGTACTCCGGTCAACTCCCGGGCAGAAGGGGGATTTACGGCGCCTCGCGTGTCGCGTGACGGCTGAATGGCGATCGTGTGACAGCGGGGGCCATGGACAGGCCGGGGGCCACAGGGACTGAATAGGCTGCGAACAGAGATCTCCGAACGGACCCTCGGTCCTGACGACTTGGAGCTGACGTGCACCGCAGAATCATCGCGCCGGGCGCACTCGCGGCGGCCTCCCTCCTGCTGGCGATCCCGGCATCGGCCGCGAGCTACTCCCCCGGCGCGCCGGGCATCGGCGACCCCTACTACCCGTACTACGGCAACGGCGGCTACGACGTCTCGCACTACGACCTCAGGCTGCAGTACCAGCCGAAGACGGACGAGCTGCAGGGCACGGCGACGATCCTGGCGCAGACCACACAGGACCTGTCCAGCTTCGACCTGGACTTCCTGCTGGACGTGAGCGAGGTGCGGGTCAACGGCGCCAAGGCCGCGTTCACGCACTCCCAGCAGCACGAGCTGGTCGTCACGCCGAAGACGCCGCTGGCCAAGGACACTCCGGTCACGGTCGTCGTCCGCTACAGCGGGGTGCCGTCCACGAAGACCGCCTACGGCTTCAACGCCTGGCACCGCACGCCGGACGGCGCGGTCGCCGCCGACGAACCCGAGGCCGCCTGGTGGTGGTTCCCGAGCAACGACCACCCCGGCGACAAGGCCACCTACGACGTGTCGGTGGCCGTGCCGGACGGCACCCAGGCCGTCTCCAACGGCACGCTGCAGTCCACGAGTTCGAAGCTGGGCTGGACCCGCTACAGCTGGCGGGAGAACAAGCCGCAGGCGACCTATCTGGCCACGCTCGGCATCGGCAGGTTCGACATCACCACCAGTACCTCCGAGGGCGGGGTGCCGGTCGTCAACGCCTACAGCAAGGATCTCGGCGACAACGACGGGGCCGCGCGGGCGAGCGTGGAGCGCACCGGCGAGATCGTCGACTGGCTGAGCGGCTATTTCGGGCCCTATCCGTTCGGTTCGGCCGGCGGGTACGTGCCGAACACCACCACCGGGTACGCGCTGGAGACCCAGACCCGCGTCTACTACAGCCCCAAGCAGTTCGCGAAGGGCTCCAACGCCTCGGTGGTCGTGCACGAGCTGGCCCACCAGTGGTACGGCGACGACGTGTCGCTGAAGGACTGGAAGGACATCTGGCTCAACGAGGGCTTCGCGACGTACGCGCAGTGGCTGTGGTCCGAGCACGAGGGCGAGGGCACCGCGCAGCAGCTCGCCGACTATGTGTACGCCTCCCACCCGGCCGACGACGCCTTCTGGACGGTCAAGCCCGGTGACCCGGGCCCGGACAACCAGTTCGACGCCGCCGTCTACGACCGGGGTGCCGCCGCCCTCCAGGCCCTGCGGGGCGAGGTCGGCGACGACGCGTTCTTCCGCATCCTGAAGGGCTGGCCGCGGGAGCACGCGTACGGCAACGCCTCGGTGGCCGACTTCCAGAAGTACGCCGAGCAGGTGTCCGGCAAGCCCCTCGCGGCGCTGTTCGGCACCTGGCTGTTCCAGCCGTCGAAGCCGGCCGCGCCCGCCGCTCGGTCCCTGGCGAAGGCGGACAGGGCGGTGGCGCAGCCGAAGTCGTGGAAGAGGATCGAGGCGGCGCACGACGTGCACGCCACGCCCGGGCGCTGATCCGGCGGTCTAGGGTCTGGGCGCCGCCGCCCGCTTCAGCAGCTCGTCCCGGCCGATCGACTCCGCTCGGGAGGCCGGGACCGTGCAGGCATGGGCGCCCGCGACCGCGCCGTAGCGGGCACAGGTCTCGGGCGGCTCACCGACGAGGCGGCCGTAGAGGAACGCGGCGGCGAAGGCGTCGCCCGCGCCGTTGGAGTCCACCACCGGCGCGGGGGGCGACGCCGCGGGCACGCGGGTCAGCTCGCCGTCGGCCAGCAGATAGGCGCCCTCGGCGCCGGCGGTGGCGACGACCACCTCGGCCCGGCCCCGCTCGGCGATGCGCCGTATGGTCCGCTCGGGGTCGCCCAGCGCGGCGGCCGACAGGAAGACGACGTCCGCGGCGTGGGCGAACGGCTCGTGGTACGGGTTCTCCCCGTCCCAGTCGTGCAGGTCCGTGGACAGGGGCACGCCCGTCTCGGTCAGCTCCGGCAGGGCGTCGGCGCAGGGCTGGGTGATCGTGACGTGGACGTGCCGGCTCGCGCCGGCCAGCGTGCGCAGCGTCTGGGGCGGGAAGCGGTCGCCGGGGCGGGCGCGGCTGGTGTCGTAGAGGGACAGGCGGCGGCCGTCCGGGCCGACGAGGTTCACCGCGCGCTTGGTGCCGGCGGGCTGCGGGAGGGCGGTCAGTGCGATGCCGTGCTCGCGGTGCAGGGCGCGCACGAGGTCGCCCTCGGGGTCGTCGCCGAGCAGGTCGAGGTGGTGGGTGCGCAGGCCGAGTGCGGCGAGGCCCAGGGCGACGAAGTCGCCGGTCTGTCCGGCGCGGGTGCGGATCCCGGTGTCGATCATGTAGCTGTCGGCGTACGGGAGGGGCAGTTCGGGGACGCGGATGATCGTGTCCACGCCGGCCCCGCCCAGCACCAGGACGTCCGTCGCCCCGGTCTCGGAGATCACCGGCCGCCCTCCCCGTGGTCGTACACCGTCACTTCGATCCCCTGTTTCACCAGCCGCTCGTCGATGAGCGGCGCCACGCGGGACCATGTGCCGCCCGCCAGGCCGCAGCCTATGCGGGGCATGTGCACGGACGCACCGAGTTCGATCACTTCGCCGGCGAGGCGGGCGAGGGCGGTGTCGATCGCCTCGTAGCGGACGGGGACGCCGTTGCTGCCCCTTCTGACACCGCGCTGGCCGATCATGTTGGCCACCCACACATACGGCTCGACCCGGACCAGTCGGACGGCGCCCAGTCCGAAGTCGTTGTGCGCGCGGTCGCGGTGCCAGGCGCGGTACGCGGCCTCCGGCTGCGGCCAGCGGCGCGAGAGCGCGAGCACGAAGCCCTTTCCCCAGCCGCCGATGTCGTTGCAGACATGGGCGATCACCTTGACGCCCTTGACCGACGGCACGGTGGCGTCACCCCGGACATACGTGATCTCCGACATGACGCCACCGTAGGCGATGCCACTGACAGTGGCCCCGGGCTTTCCCGGCTGCTACCGCGTCAGCTCGGACAGCTCCCGGTCGGTGTTCTGCGACACCCGGCGGCGCACACCGAACCAGCCGGCGACCAGCATGAGGGCGATCACCGGGATCAGCAGGATGGTCTTGCGGCCCACGTCGGGGTCGTTCCACATCATGCCGAGGCAGACCAGCAGGAACACGATCGTGGCGATCTCGGTGACGGGGCTGAACTTCAGCTGGAACCGGGGCCGGGTCACCAGCCCCGCGCGGGCACGGCGGACGAAGACCATGTGGCAGACCATGATGATCACCCAGGTGCTGATGATGCCGAGGGAGGCGACGTTCAGCACGATCTCGAAGGCCTGGCTGGGCACCAGGTAGTTCAGACCGACGCCGAGCACACAGACCGCGCAGGTCAGCAGGATGCCGCCGTAGGGGACCTGGCTGCGGTTCATGCGCGCGGTGAACTTCGGGGCGGAGCCCGCCATGGCCATGGAGCGCAGGATGCGGCCGGTGGAGTAGAGGCCGGAGTTCAGCGAGGACATGGCCGCGGTCAGCACGACCAGGTTCATCACGTCACCGGCGGCCGGAACGCCGATCTTGGAGAGCACGGTCACGAACGGGCTCTGGTCGGCGGAGTAGACCGAGCCGGGCAGCAGCAGGGCGAGCAGCACGACCGAGCCGACGTAGAACAGGCCCACCCGCCACATGATCGAGTTGACCGCGCGCGGGACGACCTTCTCCGGCTCGGCGGTCTCGCCGGCCGCGACGCCGACCAGCTCCAGGGCGGCGTACGCGAAGATCACGCCCTGCATGACCAGGACGACCGGCATCGCGCCGTGCGGGAAGACACCGCCGTTGTCGGTGATCACGCTCAGGCCGGGGGTGTGGCCGCCGACCTTGTGCTGGGTGGCGAGCAGGAAAATGCTGACCAGCATGAACCCGACGATGGTGGCGACCTTGATGATCGCGAACCAGAACTCCATCTCGCCGAAGATCTTCACCGAGATCAGGTTCACGGCCAGGACCACCGCGAGGGCGATCAGGGCGAGCACCCACTGGGGGATGCTGGTGAACATGCTCCAGTAGTGCGTGTAGAGCGCGATCGCGGTGATGTCGGCGATGCCGGTCGTCGACCAGTTCAGGAAGTACATCCAGCCGGCGACGTAGGCACCCTTCTCGCCGAGGAACTCACGCGCGTACGACACGAAGGACCCGGAGGACGGCCGGTACAGGACCAGCTCGCCCAGGGCCCGCACGACGAAGAAGGCGAAGACGCCGCAGACCAGGTAGGCCAGGGCGAGGGCCGGGCCGGCGTTGTGCAGTCGGCCGCCGGCGCCCAGGAGGAGTCCGGTGCCGATGGCTCCACCGATGGCGATCATGTTGACGTGGCGGGCCTTGAGGTCCTTGCTGTAACCGGCGTCGCCCGCGTCCGCGGGCGTCGCGGCCGTCTGGGCAGGGGCTACGGCCTGTGCCGAATCCACGGCGTCCTTGCTCACGGGTGGTTCCACTTTCCTGGTGCGCCCGGACCTCGTGGGCCACGGGGGACGTGCAGGGCTTGGCCCGCGCCGACCTGATGAGTCGTGGCACAAACCAAGGCAGCACCTTCCCAGAAGAATCCACCGGCACGCGGTGGCCTACATCACAGAGCGTTACTTCTCACACGGTCAACCCGGGGTCCACCCGATGTTCACCCGCGGTTTCACACCCCTGGTGAGACAGCGATACTGCTGCACATGACGACCGATGCCGGGCAGACGCCCCTCACCATCGACGAGCTGGCCGCCCGGGCGGGCGTCACGGTCCGCACCGTGCGCTTCTACGGCAGCAAGGGTCTGCTGCCGCCGCCGGTGATCGGCCCGCGCCGGGTGGGGCACTACGGGCCGGACCACGTGGCGCGGCTGGCCCTCATCGAGGAGCTGCAGCGGCAGGGCATGACCCTGTCCGCGATCGAGCGGTACCTGAAGCAGCTGCCACATGACCTCACCCCGCACGACCTGGCCATTCACCGCGCGGTGGTGGCGTCCTGGGCGCCGGACGCGATGGACACGGTGTCGCGGCGGGAACTGGAACGGCGGGCGGGCCGGCCGCTGACCGCCGAGGACGTGGAGCGGCTGGCGGCGATGAACGTCGTCACGGAGGCGGAGGGTGACACCTTCCGGGTGGACTCGGGGCTGCTCCGGCTCGGCGTGCAGCTCCTCGACGTACCGCTGTCGCACGAGGCGATCCTCGCGGCGCGCAAGGTGCTCATCGAGCACTCGCGCGCCGCGGCTCACGAGCTCTCCCAGCTCTTCCGTGGCGAGGTGGCGGAGCGTGACGCCCAGGACGTGAAGTCCCTGTCGGCGCACATGCACCCCTTGGTGGTGCAGGCGCTGCTGACCACGTTCCAGCGCTCGCTGCGGGAAGAGCTCGGCGAGTGGGTCAGCGGGTCAGGAACGGACTGAGTCGCCGAACGGCTCCCCCGTCCCGTCCCTCTGCGCCTTCTCGACGAGGAGCGCGGGCGGGGTGAACCGCTCGCCGTAGCGCTCGGCCAGTTCACGCGCGCGTGCCACGAATCCGGGCAGGCCCCCTTCGTAGCCGTTGATGTACTGGAGCACACCGCCGGTCCAGCCCGGGAAGCCGATGCCGAGGATCGAGCCGATGTTGGCGTCGGCGACCGAGGTCAGGACGCCCTCTTCGAGGAGCCGCACGGTGTCGAGCGCCTCGGAGAAGAGCATCCGCTCCTGCATGTCCCGGAAGGGGATCTCGTACCCGGGCTTCGTGAAGTGTTCGCGCAGGCCCGGCCAGAGTCCGGCCCGCTTGCCGTCCTCGGTGTAGTCGTAGAAGCCGGCGCCGCCACTGCGGCCGGGGCGGCCGAACTCGTCGACCATGCGGTCGATGACCGCCTCCGCCGGGTGCGCGGTCCAGGTGCCGCCCGCCTCCTCCACGGCCCGCTTGGTCTCCTTGCGGATCTTGCGCGGGAGCGTGAGGGTCAGCTCGTCCATCAGGGAGAGGACCTTCGCCGGGTAGCCGGCCTGGGCGGCGGCCTGCTCCACGGAGGCGGGCTCGATGCCCTCGCCGACCATGGCGACGCCCTCGTTGATGAAGTGGCCGATCACCCGGGAGGTGAAGAACCCGCGCGAGTCGTTCACGACGATCGGCGTCTTGTTGATCTGCCGGACCAGGTCGAAGGCCCGTGCCAGGGCCTCCTCACCGGTGCGCTCGCCCTTGATGATCTCCACCAGCGGCATCTTGTCGACCGGCGAGAAGAAGTGCAGTCCGATGAAGTCGGTCTGGCGCTGCACGCCCTCGGCGAGCGTGGTGATGGGCAGGGTGGAGGTGTTGGAGCACAGCAGGGCGTCCGGGGCGACGACGGACTCGATCTCCTGGAACACCTTGTGCTTGAGCGTGGTGTCCTCGAAGACGGCCTCGATCACCGCGTCGCATCCCGCGAGGTCGGACGCGTCGGCGGTGGGCGTGATCCGGGCGAGCAGCGCGTCGGCCTTCTCCTGGCTGGTACGGCCCCTGGCGACGGCCTTGGCGCACAGCTTCTCGGAGTAGCCCTTGCCCTTGACGGCCGCCTCCAGGGAGACGTCCTTCAGGACGACGTCGATGCCCGCGCGGGCGCAGGAGTAGGCGATGCCGGCGCCCATCATGCCGGCGCCGAGGACGGCGGCCTTGCGGACCTGGCGCGGTTCGACGCCCTGGGGCCGGTTCGCGCCGGAGTTGACGGCCTGGAGGTCGAAGAAGAACGCCTGGATCATGTTCTTCGCGGTCTGCCCGGTGACCAGCTCGGTGAAGTAGCGGGTCTCGATGGTGATCGCGGTCTCGAAGTCGACCTGGGACCCCTCGACGGCCGCGGCCATGATGTTCCGCGGGGCCGGGTAGGGGGCACCGCCCGTCTGCTTGCGCAGACTGGCCGGGAAGGCGGGCAGGTTGGCGGCGAACTTGGGATGCGCGGGGGTGCCGCCCGGGATCTTGTAGCCGGGGACGTCCCAGGGCTGGTGCGACTCGGGGTGCGCGTCGATGAAGGCGCGGGCCTTGGCGAGCATCTCCTCCGGCGTGGCGGCCACCTCGTGGACCAGGCCGTTCTCCAGGGCGCGGCGGGGGTTGTACTGGGTGCCCTGCAGCAGCACCTTCAGCAGCGCGTCCGTGATGCCCATCAGCCGTACGGTGCGGGTGACTCCGCCGCCGGCGGGCAGCAGGCCGAGGGTGACCTCGGGCAGGCCGATCTTGGAGCCGGGGGCGTCCAGGGCGATGCGGTGGTGGGAGGCGAGCGCGATCTCGTAACCGCCGCCGAGGGCCGCGCCGTTGATGGCGGCGACGACCGGCTTGCCGAGGGTCTCGATGCGGCGCAGCGCGTTCTTGATCTCGGTGGCGGTGTCGAATACCTGCTGGGCGTCCTCGGGACCGGCCTTGATCATGTCCTTGAGGTCGCCGCCCGCGAAGAAGGTCTTCTTGGCGGAGGTGTAGATGATGCCGCGGATGGAGTCCTTCTCGGCCTCCGCGCGCGCGGCGATCGCCGTGACGGAGGCGCGGAACGCCTGGTTCATGGTGTTCGCGGACTGGTGGGGGTCGTCCAGGACGAGGGTGACGACACCGGTGTCGTCCTGCTCCCAGCGGATGGTGGTGCTCTCGGTCATGACAGTCGTCTCCGTTGAAGTCCGTTGGTTCCGCGGGGAGTTCAGATGCGCTCGACGATGGTGGCGATGCCCATGCCACCGCCGACGCACAGGGTGGCGAGGCCGTAGCGCTTGTCCTGGCGCTCCAGTTCGTCGATGAGCGAGCCGAGGATCATCGCGCCCGTGGCGCCGAGCGGGTGGCCGAGTGCGATGGCGCCGCCGTTGACGTTGACCTTGTCCAGGGTCAGGCCCATGTCCTTGACGAAACGCAGCACGACCGCGGCGAACGCCTCGTTGATCTCGACCAGGTCGATGTCGTCGATGGTGAGGCCGGCCTTCGCCAGGGCCTTGCGGGTGGCGGGGGCGGGCCCGGTGAGCATGATGGTCGGCTCGGAGCCGGAGACGGCGGCGGAGACGATCCGCGCGCGCGGGGTGAGGCCGTAGCGCTCGCCGACCTCCCTGGAGCCGATCGCGACCAGCGAGGCGCCGTCCACGATGCCGGAGGAGTTGCCCGCGTGGTGGACGTGGTCGATCTTCTCCACCCAGTGGTACTTCTGCAGCGCGACGGCGTCGAATCCGCCCAGCTCGCCGATGTCCGCGAACGACGGCTTGAGCTTCGCGAGGGAGTCGGCGGTGGTGCCGGGGCGCAGGTGCTCGTCGTGGTCGAGGACGACCAGGCCGCTGCGGTCCTTGACGGGGACGACGGAGCGGTCGAAGCGGCCGTCCTTCCAGGCGGTGGCGGCGCGCTCCTGGGACAGGGCCGCGTACTCGTCCACGTCCCGGCGGGAGAAGCCCTCGATGGTGGCGATCAGGTCGGCGCCGATGCCCTGCGGGACGAAGTTGACGGCGAGGTTGGTCATCGGGTCGTTGAACCAGGCGCCGCCGTCCGAGGCCATCGGGACGCGGGACATGGACTCGACACCGCCCGCGAGGACCAGGTCCTCCCAGCCGGAACGGACCTTGGCCGCGGCCAGGTTGACGGCCTCCAGGCCCGAGGCACAGAAGCGGTTCTCCTGCACGCCCGCGACCGTGTCGGGCAGTCCGGCGGCGATCGCGGCGATCCGGGCGATGTCGGAGCCCTGGTCGCCGACGGGTCCGACGACACCGAGCACGATGTCGTCGACGGCGGCCGGGTCGAGGCCGGGGAAGCGGTCGCGAATCTCGTGGATGAGGCCGACGACCAGGTCGATGGGCTTCGTGCCGTGCAGGGCGCCGTTCGCCTTGCCGCGGCCGCGCGGGGTGCGGATCGCGTCGTACACGTACGCTTCGGTGCTCACTGGTGTGCCTTTCGAAAGGGTGGGCCGAGCGGGGTGGGCGGGGTCAGTCGGCGTCGGTGACCGGGTCCTCGTTCACGGGCGTGGGTATTCCCCAGTCGCGGGCGACCGTCTCGGTGTCCGCGCCCGGCCGGGCCGGACCGGTGCGGATGGCGGTGGGGGTCGCCGAGAAGCGGGGGGCGGGGGCGGGCTGGGTGATGCCGGCGTGGTCGGTGAAGGTGCCGCGGGCGGCGAGGTGCGGGTGGTGCGGGGCCTCGCGCAGGGACAGCACGGGGGCCACGCAGGCGTCCGTGCCCTCGAAGACGGCCGTCCACTCGTCCCGGGTGCGGGACTTGAAGCGGGCGGCGATCCGCTCGCGCAGTTCGCCCCAGCGGGTCCGGTCCCTGCGGGCGCCGGCCAGGTCGTCCAGGCCCACAAGGCGCAGGAACTCCGCGTAGAACTGCTCCTCCAGGGCGCCGACCGCCATGTATCCGCCGTCGGCGGTCTCATAGGTGCCGTAGTAGGGGCAGCCGCCGTCGAGGAGGTTGGCGGCGCGCCGGTCCTGCCAGCCGCCGGCCGCGAGCATGCCGTGGATCATCGCGGACAGGTGGGCCGTGCCGTCGACGATGGCGGCGTCGACGACCTGTCCGGTGCCGGTCACGCGCGCGTGGTGCAGCGCGGCGAGGACGCCGACGACCAGGTAGAGGGAGCCGCCCGCGTAGTCGCCCAGCAGGTTGGCCGGGACGGCCGGGGGCTCGTCCGGGCGGCCGATCATGCCGAGGGTGCCGGTGAGCGCGATGTAGGCCACGTCGTGGCCCGCGCGGTCGGCGAGGGGGCCGTTCTGGCCCCAGCCGGTCATGCGGCCGTAGACCAGGCGGGCGTTGCGGGCGTGGCACTGCTGCGGGCCGACGCCGAGGCGCTCGGCGACACCCGGGCGGTAGCCCTCGATGAGGATGTCGGCCCGCTCGGCGAGGTCCAGCACGCGCGCGGGGCCGTCCGCGGCCTTCAGGTCGACGACGATCGAGCGCTTGTTGCGGTTGGTGACGTCGTGGGCGGGATCGATCGCGAGTCCGGGGCCGCCCGGCCGGTCCACCCGGACCACGTCGGCGCCCAGGTCCGCGAGGAGCATGGCGGCGAACGGGCCCGGCCCGATACCGGCCAGCTCGACCACGCGCACACCGCAGAGCGGACCGCTGCCCGGCGTCGCCGGCGTCCTTGCCGTCGTCATGCGTCCAGCCCCCTCAGCACGTGTGACACAACTGATGTAACACCGGTGATGCTAGAAACGCGGTGCACCGGACACAAGCCCCAACGAGCAAGCGCTTAGCCAAGTGCCCGGCTGTACGCGTATCACCCGGGAGGGTGAGAGACGGGTGCACCGCGACTCGCCCCCCGTGCGCTGTCGGCGCGTGCGCGCTGCGGCCACCACTGCCTCCGGGCTGGTCGTCGTCGCCGGCAACCCTCACGCTAGCCTCAGCCACCGACAGCGGCGCGGGCTGCGCGACCAAGGGGTGTCATGAGCAGGATGAACAGGGCGGACCGTCCCTACGACCTCGTGCTCTTCGGAGCCACCGGATTCGTCGGCACTCTCACGGCGGAGTATCTCGCCGCGCACGCGCCGAAGGACCTGCGCTGGGCGGTGGCCGGGCGCGACGCGGGAAAGCTGGAGCGACTGCGCGAGCGGCTGCCCGGCGGGGCGGAGGTCGGCGTCCTGCACGCCGACGTGACCGAACCGGACGGCCTGCGCGCCCTCGCCGAGCACGCGCGCGTGGTGGCCACGACCGTCGGGCCGTACGTGCTCCACGGCGAGGAGCTGGTCGCCGCCTGCGCGGACACCGGGACCGACTACCTGGACCTGACCGGCGAGCCCGAGTTCGTGGACCTGATGTACGTCCGGTACGACACACGCGCGCGGGAGACGGGCGCCCGTCTGGTGCATGCCTGCGGCTTCGACTCCGTACCCCACGACCTGGGCGTGTACTTCACGGTACGGCAGCTGCCCGAGGGTGTGCCGCTGACCGTGGACGGCTATGTGACCGCCGACGCCGCCTTCTCCGGGGGCACCCTGGCCTCGGCGCTGAACCAGTTCGCCCGCGGCCGGCAGCTGCTGGCCGCCGCGCGCGAACGGGGCCGGCACGAGCCGCGGCTGATGGGACGCCGGGTCACGGCGCCGACCGGCGCGCCCCGGTTCGCCAGGGAGGTCGGCGCGTGGGCGCTGCCGCTGCCGACCATCGACCCGCAGATCGTGCGCCGCTCGGCGAAGGCGCTCGACCGGTACGGACCCGACTTCCGCTACCGGCACTACGCGGCGGTGCGGCATCTGCCGGTCGCCCTCGGCGGGGTCGCCGCCGTCGGCGCGGTGCTGACGGCCGCCCAGCTGCCGCCCGCGAGGCGCTGGCTGTCGGGCCGGCTGAAGCCGGGGGACGGACCGAGCGCGGAGCGGCGGGCGAGGAGCCGGTTCGCGGTGCGCTTCGTCGGCGAGGGCGGCGGACGGCGGGTGTTCACGGAGGTCGCGGGCGGCGACCCCGGTTACGACGAGACGGCGAAGATGTTCGCCGAGGCGGCCCTCAGCCTGGCCTTCGACGACCTGCCGCCGACGGCCGGGCAGGTCACCACGGCGCAGGCGATGGGCGACGCCCTGACCGAGCGGCTGCGCGCCGCGGGGATCACCTTCCGGGTGGCGGCCACCGGCCCCGCCGCCTCCCCCGCCGTTTGAGACTTTGCGCACCCGGACATCCCGGTTCCCCGCGGTCACTGCCGCGAAAGTCTCACCAGGTTCTTCAATGAAACGATGGAGGCCCAGGCCGAAGAGCCGAAGGAGGCGGGACAGGCATGAAGTTCGTGCTCGAGGTGACCGTGGACGAGGACGCGCCGGCGCAGGACCGGGCCGGCGAACTGGGGCGCATCCTGCGCTACTGGGGCGGGAACCTCCGCCACTACGCCCTCGAACCCGGAGACGGCTCGGCCGTCTACGACGCGTCGTATCAGGAGGTCGGCGCCTGGCGGATCGTGGCCTCCTGAGCGTCGCCCCCGGCGCTCTGTGCCGCCCGGCGAAGCGCATCGCGGCACAGGGCGTCCGCCCGGCGGGTGGTCTCCGGCAGCCGGTAGCGCGGGGTCAGGGCCAGGGTGTGCGCCAGGGCGTTGTCCAGGCTCATCCGGTGGCCGACGGAGACGAAGACCGGTTTGACGCCGTCCCGGGTGCGCAGCGCACGCCCGACCTCCTCGCTCCCCGCGAGCAGCGGAGCCGAGGCGCCCCGCCGCGGACCGGGATCGTCGTACGTGAAGGTGAACGGGTTCTTCGCGACCCCGATGACCGGGAGGCCGGTGAGCACGCCGAGGTGGCTCGCCAGGCCGAAGCGGCACGGATGAGCCAGGCCGTAGCCGTCGCAGACGACCAGGCCGGGCGGGCACGGCAGCCGGTCCAGGGCGGCCCGGACGGCCGGAATCTCGCGGAAGGCCAGGAGGCCGGGCACATACGGGAAGGAGACCCGGCCGACGGCCGTCGCCTCGGCCACCACCTCCAGGGTCGCGGCGTCCAGCACGACGGCCGCCGCGGCGACGAGGTCGAGGGTGTCGTCGTAGGCGACGTCGACCCCGGTGACACGGCCGGTCCCGGGCTCCGGTCCGCTCTCGTCGAGCACCACCCGGCCGCGCAGCCCGTCCTGGACCGCGCGGGCCTCCTCCTCGGTCGCGGGCCAGCCCGCGGGTACGCCTACGGTCGTCATGGTGACGCCGACTCTACGGGCCCACGGCGGGTGTCGGAGCCCGGGGGTAGGCTCACGATCATGTTCGTACTGGAGCTGACCTACACCGCACCTCTCGACGCCGTCGACGCGCTGCTCGCCGACCACGTGGCCTGGCTGGAGGAGCACTACGAGAAGGGCTTCTTCCTGGCCTCCGGGCGCAAGAACCCCCGCGACGGCGGGGTGATCATCGCCGTCGCGCAGGACCGCGCCCGGATCGAGGAGATCGTCGCGGGCGACCCGTTCACCGTCGGCGGAGTGTGCACGTACCGCGTCACGGAGTTCACCGCCACGAAGACGGCTCCGGAGCTGGCCCGCCACCGGCAGTCGCTGGACTGACTGCCGCCACTCATCCCTTCTTGGCGTTCAGCGCGCGCTGCAGCTCGTCCTTGTTCATGTGCGAACGGCCTTCGATGCCGCGCTGCTTCGCCTCGTTGTACAGCTGGTCGCGGGTAGGGCCTTGGGAGCCCACCCGGTTGCCCGACCGCTGACCGCCGCGCTTGCCGGACGACATGTCCTGCGTCGAACTGCGGCTCGCGGTCTTCGACTCGCCGGCGCGGGCGCGTTCCTTGTTGACCGTCCGCGCGGCGATCTCCTTGGCGCGCCCGGTGCTCTCGCCCCGGTCCTGCGCACTCTTCTTGATGTGCTCGTACTGGCGCTCGCGCTTGGAGCTGGAACCGGCGGGCATGATCGCTCCCTTCCTCTCGCTTCCGTGCACGACGAGTACCCGGGTTCCGCACGGCTCACCTCAGCGTTCCAGCCGTGCCACCCTCCCCTGCTCACCGGCCGCCCAGCAGCTCAGGTCGGGCGTGCAGTCCACGGTGTCGTACGAGCCGGTGCCGATCGTCCGCCAGGTGCGGCCGGCGTCCGTGGTGAGGTCGGTGCCGGCCGGGCCGACGGCGAGAGCGGCGCTGCGGCTGTGCGGCAGCCAGGCGGCCCCGGAGCGGTAGGCGGGCGGCGGTGTGGCGGCCGGCGTCCAGGTGCGGCCGCCGTCGGCGGTGACGGCGGCGGCCTGCGGCGAGGGCTGGCCGGGGCGGTAGTCGCCGCCGACGGCGAGGCCGTGGGCCCGGTCGCGGAAGGCGAGCGCGAAGACGCCCTTGGCGGGATCGCCGGCCGGGACCGGTGTGCCGGCGGCCGTCCAGGTCCGTCCGCGGTCGGCGGAGTGCAGCACGCGCGCGTGGGCGCCGCCGCCGGTGGCCAGCCAGACGTCCTTCGGGCCCGAGGTGACCAGGCACTGGCCGCTCGCGGCGAAGCCCGCCTCGCCGTCCAGGGCGGGCGGCATGCCGCCCGCGGGCAGCACCCGCCAGGAGCGACCGCCGTCGCTCGTGGACAGGATGCGGAACCTTCCGTCCACGGGGTCGCTCATCGCGAGGCCGTGCCGCCGGTCGAAGAAGGCCAGGCAGTCGTAGAACGCCTTCGGGTCGGTGTTGCGGAAGGACTCCGTCCAGGTCGCTCCGCCGTCGTCGGTGCGGTACACGCGGGACGCCTCGCCCTCGCCGATGGCCAGCACCACCGCGCGCCGCGCGCCGAACGCCTCGACGTCCCGGAACTGCAGGTCCCCCGCACCCGGCGGAGAGACGTTCCGCCAGCTCGCCCCGCCGTCCGTGGTGCGCAGCACCGTGCCGCCGGTGCCGGCCAGCCAGGCGGTGCGCCGGTCCACGGCCGCCAGGCCCCGGAAGCGGACCTGCGGGGTGCCCGGGTCCTTCGGCGCCCAGTGCGGGCCGCCCCGGCCCAGCGGCCCGGCCTCGGCCGCCGGGACGGTCAGCGCGGCCAGCGCCGCCCCGCACGCCATCCCCGCCGCCACCAGCCTGCTCGTGCGTCCTCTGCGTCGCGTGCTGCCCAAGCGCCTCATGGCGGGCGAAGCTAGCCCACCGGCCCGGCGCCGTCCAGAGGCCAACTGCCCGCCCCTGTACGCGAAAACACGCGGCCCTGCGCCGTGCATGAACGCGGTGACCGAGGTCACTCGGTCTTCGTGTGCACGGATCGGCCGGATCCGTCGTCTCTTCCAGTGCCGGGTAGCGCACACCCGGGGGTAGTCCAGCCGTCACGAGGGAGCAAGGCGTTGTCCACCGTCATCGAGCAGCCCGTAGAGGCCCGTCTCGTCGCCGCCGCACCACGCATGCCGAGCATTCCCGCGACGCTGCGCTACGACCGGCGTGATCCGTTCGCCGTCGTCATGACCTTCCCGGCCCCGGCCACCCTGGAAGGGGTCGACGTGTGCTGGACCTTCTCCCGCGAGCTGCTCACGGCCGGGCTGCGGGGGCCCGAGGGCCACGGGGACGTCCGGGTGCGGCCGTACGGCTACGACCGCACCGTGCTGGAGTTCCACGCCCCCGAGGGCACCGCGATCGTGCATGTGCGCTCGGGTGAGATCCGGCGCTTCCTGGAGGCGGCCGACGCACTCGTACCCGTCGGCCTCGAACACCTCCAGCTCGACCTGGACCACGGCCTGGCCGAACTGATGCGGGACGCCTGCTGAGCGCCACGCGCGCGTGCAGCCCTTAATCCCGTTGACAGCCCCCAGGCTCCCTCGTACGGTGTACATCGGTCCTGTTGCCGTCGATTGGAGAAGGACGTTGCTCGTCTGAGGTCCTGAGGCACCGCGTCGCACCGGTGAGGTGTGCGCGGCGTACGACCTCGGCGTCCGAGCCGTCCTCCGGCACAGGCCCCTTTTTTCCGGCCTCTTCGTGCCCCCGACCTTTCGGTTCCCGCCTCGCGGTGTCTCGACATGCGCTCACCGACCGCACGACACCCTCGCGAGGCCCTCATGTCATCTTCCCTCACCTGCACGTCCCTGTCCTTCACCTGGGCCGACGGCACCGCCGTCTTCGACGGCCTGGACATCGCCTTCGGACCCGGCCGCACCGGGCTCGTCGGCGTCAACGGATCAGGGAAGTCGACCCTGTTGAAGCTGCTCGCCGGTGAACTCAGCCCGGCCGACGGCACCGTCAAGGCGGCCGGCGAGATCGGCTACCTCCCGCAGAACATCGCCCTCGACACCGCACTCCGCGTCGACGAGGCCCTCGGCATCGCCGAACGGCGGGCCGCGCTGCACGCCATCGAGGCGGGTGACGTCGCCGAGGAGCACTTCGAGACGCTCGGTGACGACTGGGACGTCGAGGAACGCGCCCTGGTCACCCTCGGCGAACTGGGTCTCGGCCGCATCGGCCTGGACCGCACCGTCGGCGAGGTCTCCGGCGGCGAGTCGGTGCTGCTGCGGCTGGCCGCACTGCTGCTGCGCCGCCCGGACGTGCTGCTGCTGGACGAGCCCACCAACAACCTCGACCTGTACGCGCGCCGCCGGCTGTACCAGGCCGTCGCCGCGTGGCCGGGCGTGCTGGTCGTGGTCAGCCACGACCGGGAACTGCTCGACCTGGTCGACCAGATCGCGGAGCTGCGCTCCGGGGAGGTCGCCTGGTACGGCGGCAACTTCTCGGCCTACGAGGAGGCGCTGGCCGTCGAGCAGGAGGCGGCCGAACGGATGGTGCGCGTCGCCGAGGCCGACGTGCGCAAGCAGAAGCGTGAACTGGCCGACGCCCAGGTCAAGCTGGCCCGCCGCAAGCGGTACGGGCAGAAGATGTGGGACCAGAAACGCGAGCCGAAGATCGTCATGGGTGCCCGCAAGCGCGCGGCCCAGGAGTCGGCGGGCAAGCACCGCATCATGCACGAGGAGCGGCTCGCCGAGGCCAGGGATCGCCTGGACGAGGCGGTGGAGGCGGTACGGGACGACGACGAGATCCGCGTCGACCTGCCGTACACCGCCGTGCCGCCCGGCCGGCAGGTGCTCACCCTGGAGAACCTGGCGATGGCCTACGGGGCGCGGGTCGAGGGGATCCTCGACCTGCGCGGTGCGGAGCGGATCGCGCTGGTCGGCCGCAACGGCGCCGGCAAGACGACGCTGCTGCGGACGGTCGCCGGGGAGCTGGCGCCGGTGTCCGGTGAGGCACGGGCGCACGTCCCGTCGCGCTTCCTGCCCCAGCGGCTGGACGTGCTGGACGACGCGCTGACGGTCGCCGAGAACGTGGCCCGGTTCGCGCCGGGCGCCACCCACAACCGGATCCGGGCGCGGCTGGCCCGCTTCCTGTTCCGGGGCGCGCGGGCCGACCAGCAGGCGGGCACCCTGTCGGGCGGCGAGCGGTTCCGGGCGGCCCTGGCCGCCCTGATGCTCGCCGAGCCGGCGCCCCAGCTGCTGCTGCTCGACGAGCCGACCAACAACCTCGACATGGCGAGCGTGCGGCAGCTGACCTCGGCCCTGGAGTCGTACGAGGGCGCGCTGCTCGTGGCCAGCCACGACCTGCCGTTCCTGCAGTCGATCGGCATCACCCGCTGGCTGCTGATGGAGGAGGGGGAACTGAAGGAAATCACGCCGGAGGATGTCGGGTATCCCGCCTAGCGTCGGCGGCATGCCCGATTTCATCACCCTCACCGGAGCCAGGGAGAACAACCTCAAGAGCGTCGATCTCCGCATCCCGAAGGGCCGGCTGACCGTGTTCACCGGCGTTTCGGGTTCGGGCAAGTCCTCGCTCGTCTTCGACACGATCGCCGTCGAGTCGCAGCGCCAGCTGAACGAGACGTACCCCTCGTTCGTGCGCAACCGGCTGCCCCGGTTCGAGCGCCCGCATCTGGAGTCGCTGACGGACCTCTCGCCGGCGGTCGTGGTCGACCAGCGGCCGGTCGGCGGCCATGCGCGGTCGACGGTCGGCACGATGACGGACATCCAGGCGGCGCTCCGGGTGCTGTTCTCCCGGTACGGCACCCCGAGCGCCGGACCGGCCACGGCCTACTCGTTCAACGACCCGTCGGGGATGTGCCCCGCGTGCGACGGGCTGGGCCGTACCGTACGGCCCGACTGGGACCGCATCCTCGACCCGGCCAGGTCGCTGGCCGGCGGGGCGGTCCGGTTCCCGCCGTTCGCCGCGGGCACCTGGCACGGGCAGACATACACCCGCACCACCCGCCTCGACGTGCACAAACCGCTCGGCGAGTTCACCGCCGGCGAGCGGGCGTTCCTGCTGCGCGGGCGGGGCGCGCGCGTACGCGTCGACAACACGGGCGGCTCGCGGGTCGTCGACTACGAGGGGCTCGCCGACCGGTTCGAACGGCTCTACCTCAAACGCGACCTGTCCGCGCTCAGCCGGCGCACCCGCGATCTCGTCCGGGAGTTCCTGGCCGAGGACGTCTGCCCGGTCTGCCGAGGGGCCCGGTTGAACGCGGCGGCGCTCGCCACGCGCGTGTGCGGGCTGTCCCTCGCCGACTGCGCGCGGATGCAGGTCACCGACCTCATCGCCGTACTGCAGCGGATCGACGACCCGGTGGCGGCACCCGTCGCCCGGGCCGCCGTGGACGGTCTGGAGCGCATCGAGGCGATCGGCCTGGGCTATCTCAGCCTGGACCGGGAGACCGCGACGCTCTCCGGCGGCGAGGGCCAGCGGCTGAAGACCGTACGGCACCTCGGCTCCAGCCTGAGCGGACTGACGTACGTCTTCGACGAACCCAGCGCCGGGCTGCACCCGCGTGACGTGGGCCGCCTCGGTGAGCTGCTGCTGCGACTGCGCGACCGGGGCAACACGGTGCTGGTCGTGGAGCACGACCCCGATGTCATCGGCCTGGCCGACCACGTCGTCGACATGGGGCCGGGGGCCGGCGCCGACGGCGGACGGGTCGTCTTCCAGGGCACGCCCGGCGCGCTGGCCGCGTCCGGCACCCTCACCGGCCGCTGCCTGCGCCGCCGTGCCGCGGTGAAACGCCGGGTGCGGCGGGCCACGGGCGGGCTGTGGGTGAAGGGCGCCAGCCGGCACAACCTGCGCGAGGTCACGGTGGAGTTCCCGACGGGCGTGCTGACCGTGGTGACCGGGGTGGCCGGTTCCGGGAAGAGCACACTGACGGGCGAACTGACCGCCGCGCACCCCGGCGCCGTGGTCGTGGACCAGTCGGCCATCGCGGTCTCCGGACGGTCCACACCGGCGACCTACCTGGGGATCATGGACACCGTACGCAGGCTCTTCGCCCGCTCGACGGGGACGTCACCGGCGCTGTTCAGCTTCAACTCGGCCGGGGCGTGCGGCGGCTGCGAGGGGCGCGGTGTCATCGTCACCGACCTCGCCTTCATGGACCCGGTGACGACCGTCTGCCCCGGCTGCGCGGGGCGCCGCTTCCAGGAGGAGGTGCTGCGGCTCACCGTCCGCGGAGCCTCGATCGCCGACGTCCTCGACATGGGGCCGGAACAGGCACTGGACTTCTTCGGCGACCTGGACGTCCCCGAGGACGCCGTGCTGCGCCCCCTGCGGGCCCTGCGGGACGTCGGCCTGACCCATGTGGCCCTCGGCCGGCCCCTGTCCACGCTCTCCGGCGGCGAGCGGCAGCGGATCAAGCTCGCCACCCGGCTGCACCGCACCGGCGCGGTGTACGTCCTGGACGAGCCGACCAGGGGTCTGCACCTGGCGGATGTCGGCGCGTTGCTGGCCCTGCTCGACCGGCTGGTCGAGCAGGGCAACACGGTCGTGGTGGTCGAACACCACCTGGACGTCGTCCGCCACGCCGACTGGATCATCGACCTCGGGCCAGACGGCGGCCGGGACGGCGGCGAGGTGGTCTTCGAGGGAACTCCGCGGCAGTTGCTCACGGCCGGGGGCTCGGCGACCGCGGAGCATCTGCGCAAGGCGACGGGGTGACGTCTCAGGAGGGGCACAGCCTGACAACGAGGGTTTTGTCCTGGCCGGAGCGGACTGCATGATGGCGGACCGGTGCCGCAACCAGCGGCGCCGCCACCGCAGCACCGACTCGCACCGATTCGAAAGGCCCCTCGTGCCCAGCAAGAAGGCCCTCGTCCGCCGCCCCAGCCCCCGCCTCGCCGAAGGCCTGGTGACGCACATCGAGCGGGAGAAGGTCGATGTGGGGCTCGCCGTCGAGCAGTGGGAGGCCTACGTCGAGGCCCTGCGCACGCACGGCTGGGAGACGATCGAGGTCGACCCGGAGGACGACTGCCCGGACTCGGTGTTCGTCGAGGACACCGTCGTCATGTACAGGAACGTGGCGTTGATCACCCGGCCCGGAGCGGAGTCCCGGCGCGCGGAGACCGTCGGTGTGGAGGAGGCGGTGGCCCGCCTCGGCTGCTCGGTGAACTGGATATGGGAGCCGGGCACGCTGGACGGGGGTGACGTGCTGAAGGTCGGCGAGACGGTGTTCGTCGGCCGCGGCGGACGTACCAACGCGGCCGGTGTGCAGCAGCTGCGGGCCGCCTTCGAGCCGCTGGGCGCACGGGTGGTCCCGGTGCCCGTGAGCAAGGTGCTGCACCTGAAGTCGGCGGTGACCGCGCTGCCCGACGGCACGGTGATCGGGCACATCCCGAAGGTCGACCGGCCGTCGCTGTTCCCCGGTTTCCTGTCGGTGCCGGAGGAGTCCGGCGCGCATGTGGTGCTGCTCGGCGGGCACAAGCTGCTGATGGCGGCGAGCGCCCCGAAGACGGCGGAGCTGCTGACCGATCTCGGCTACGAGGTGGTCACGGTGGACATCAGCGCGTTCGAGAAGCTGGAGGGCTGTGTGACCTGCCTCTCGGTACGGCTGCGGGAGCTGTACACCTGACCGGGTGCCCCGTCACGCCGACGGCTCCTGAACCATGGGCTCCGGGGCCGTCGGCGGGTCCGGGAACGGGCGGCGAAAGCGGGCGGAACACGCCGGGGAGACCGCCTTTGCCGTGCTGATCAGCGGTCTTTACGACGGCCTTAACCTACGGCTTCGTAACCTACGGATTCGTAGCCTACGATCTCGTAGGTTTCCGGCACCGCTCGCCGGACCGTCCCCCTGTTCGGCGTCCCCCTGGAGTTCCCGTGACGATCACCTCCCCTCACCTCGGCAGCCCGTCCGCATGGACCGACGCGCGGCTGCTGTTCGCGCTGGAGGAAGTGGTCGAGACGGAACTGAACCGGCATCTGGCGGTCGCCAAGGACTGGATGCCGCACGAGTACGTGCCGTGGAGCGACGCCCGCAACTTCCCGGGCCTGTTCGAGGACGGCGAGGCGTGGGACAAGGGCCAGTCCGGCGTGACGGAGATCGGCCGCATCGCCCTCGTGGTCAACCTGCTCACCGAGGACAACCTGCCGAGCTACCACCACGAGATCGCCTCGCTCTTCGGCCGCGACGGCGCCTGGGGCACCTGGGTGCACCGCTGGACGGCCGAGGAGGGCCGGCACGGCATCGTGATGCGCGACTACCTGCTCGCCTCGCGCGCGGTGGACCCGGACAAGCTCGAGCAGTTCCGCATGGCGCACATGAGCGAGGGCTTCGAGTCCGACAACCGGCACTCGATGCTGCACTCGATCGCCTACGTCGCCTTCCAGGAGCTGGCCACCCGCATCTCGCACCGCAACACCGGTCACCAGTCCGGCGACCCGGTCTGCGACCGCATGCTGTCCCGCATCGCGACCGACGAGAACCTGCACATGGTCTTCTACCGCAACCTGCTGAAGGCGGCCTTCGAGCTGGCCCCCGACCTGACGATGCAGGCGGTCCGGGACGTCGTGGTGAACTTCCGCATGCCCGGCCACGGCCTTCCCGGCTTCGAGCGGGCCGCCGCGCAGATGGCCATCGGCGAGGTGTACAACCTGCGCATCCACCACGACGACGTCCTCCAGCCGGTCCTGCGCTTCCTGAAGGTCATGGAGATCGACGGCCTCGGTCCCGAGGGGCGCCAGGCACAGGAGGAACTGGGCCTGTTCCTGGGCGGCCTGAACTCGGAGGCCACCAAGTTCGACGAGAAGCTGGCCGCCCGCAAGGCCCGCATGGCGGCACGCGCGGGGGCCTGAGCCTCGAAGGGGTCTGCGCCTCGCCGGGGCCCGGCGCTCGCTGAGGCCCGGCCCCGAGGGGACCTGGCGCTCGCCGGCCGGCGGGGCCGGTGTCCGTCGGTACGGGGCCGTGGGGGCGGGCGTTTGCGCGGGCGGGCGCCGGGCCGCTGTGCCCAGGTGCCGGAAAGGCGACGGGCCGGGGTCAGTGGGACGTGCGGCGCAGGGCGAGGCGTTCCTTCTCCGAGAGGCCGCCCCAGACGCCGAAGCGCTCGTCGTTGGCCAGCGCGTAGTCCAGGCAGGCCGGGCGCAGCTCGCACATCGCGCAGATGCGCTTCGCCTCGCGCACCGAACTGCCGGGCTCGGGGAAGAAGAAGTCCGGCCCGGTCTGCGCGCACAGGGCCTGCGCCTGCCAGGTGTCGTCGGCCGGAGTGATCGTTTCGAAGTGCATGACCAGGATCGTGCCGCGCGGCGAAAAACGTTCGATCAACGTGGGCTCAACGCCGCCGCCAGGGCCTGCGCCGCCCCGATGATGCTCCCCCGGACCGCACCGGCGCACGGCGGCGCGCGGAGGCCGGCCGAAATCCGAAAACCCGCGGAACGCGCCCGGTGACCGGTGCGAGAGCGGGACCGGTCCGCCAGGTCGCGGCGCTCCGGCGGCGATGGTCAGTGGGGGGTGCCAGACTCGGCAGTGCACAGGACGGGACCCTTTTCGAGGAGGGCGAAGATGCTCACCACCCGTTTCGTCAACGGCGCGCCGAACTGGATCGACATCGCCACCCCGGACATCGACGGTGCCCTCTCCTTCTACGGCGGCCTCTTCGGCTGGCAGTTCCAGTCGGCGGGGCCGGACGCCGGAGGCTACGGCTTCTTCCAGCTGGACGGCAGGACCGTCGCGGGCGGTATGCAGTCCGGCCCCGAGCAGGGCCCGCCGGCCTGGACGGTGTACTTCCGGAGCGAGGACGCCCAGGCCACCGCCAAGGCCGCCGAACTGGCCCACGGCAGGGTCCTGTTCCAGCCGATGGACGTGATGGGGCAGGGCCATATGGCGGTGCTCGCCGACCGGGCGGGCGTGCCGTTCGGGATCTGGCAGCCGGCCCGGACCAAGGGCGTCGACGTGGCGAACGAGCCGGGCGCGCTGTGCTGGGTCGAGCTGTACACCCCGGACATCGCGGCGGCCGCCGCCTTCTACCACCAGGTGCTCGGCCTGGAGACCTCCGGCGTGCCCTTCCCGGGCGGGACGTACACCTGCGTCAACCCGGCCGACGGCGGACAGGACGCGATGTTCGGCGGGTTCGTGCCGCTGGCCGACGCCCCAGCCGAGGCCGGGGGCGGCCCGTACTGGCTGCCGTACTTCGAGGTCACGGACACCGACGCGGTGGTGGAGAAGGCGCAGCAGCTCGGTGGAGCGGTGCGCATGCCGGCGACGACCATGGAGGGCGTGGGCCGCATGGCCAAGCTCAGCGATCCGTACGGCGCCCGCTTCGCGGTGATCAGAAGCGAGTCGCAGCAGGGCTGAGCCGGGCCGGCCACCCGGTACGGACCGGAACGAACCGGAATGAACCGGAATGAACCGGATCGGACCGCTCGTGGGCGGCTGGACGGCGGCCCCGTGCGGCCCCTACGGCCAGGCGGGGGCCCGTGCGGCCCCTACGGCCAGGCGGGGGCCCGTGCGGCCCCTACGGCCAGGCGGGGGCCCGTGCGGCCCCTGCGGCCAGGCGGGGACCGGGCGCTTCAGCCGGACCAGCCGGACAGCTCAGCACAAACGCCCCGGCCGGGCGGAAGCCCGGCGTAGCGGCCCGGCGGACGAAAACCCTGCACCGCGCCCCGGCTAGGCGGAGGCCCGTCGTATCAGCGTGGTCGGGAGGATCACGCCGCCGGGGGGCGGCGGGTCGGCCGAAGCTCCGGTGCGGTCGCGGCCGTCGGCGAGGCCACGCAGCAGCAGACGGGCCATCAGTCCCCCCATCCCCTCGATGTCCTGACGGACCGTCGTCAGCGGCGGGTCGGCCTCTTCGGCGACGGGCAGCATGTCGTCGAAGCCGATCACGGCCACGTCCTCGGGCACCCGTCGGCCGCTCGCGCGCAGCACACGCAGGGCACCGAGCGCGGTGAGGTCGTTGGCGGCGAACACGGCGTCCACGTCCGGGCACCGGCCGAGGAGTTCCCGCATGGCGCGTTCGCCGCCGGCCGGGGTGAAGTCGCTCTCCACGACCAGCCGGGGATCGTCCCCGCCCGGCACCTCGCCCATGACGTCCCGGTAGCCGTCCAGCCGGTCCACGGCGGACGTCTGGTCCAGGAGGCCGGTGAGGTGCGCGACGCGTCTGCGGCCGAGGTCCACGAGATGCCGTACGGCCGCGCGTGCCCCGCCCCGGTTGTCGCAGTCGACGTACACCACGCCGGGCCCGGGGCGCCGCCCCGCATGCGTGGCGCGCCTGGGCCCGCCTGACCGGTTGTCGTCGCCCCAGCCGGGTCGTCCGCCGAACACGGTGGGCACGGCGGCGTCGTGGATGAGGCCGGGCAGCGGGTCGTCGAGGTGCAGGGAGAAGACGAGCGCGCCGTCGACGTGGCCTCCGGCGAGATACCGGGCCACGCGCGCGTGGTCGTCACGGCCCTCGGTGAGCAGCAGCACCAGCTGGTTGTCGTGGGCGGTCAGCTCCTTGCTGATGCCGCGCAGTTGAAGGGCGAAGAAGGGGTCGGCGAAGACCCGGGTCTCGGGCTCGGCGATGACGACCGCGACGGCGTCGTGCCGCTTGGTGACGAGGCTGCGCGCCGCCTGGTTGGGGACGTACCCCAGCTCCGCCACGGCCTCCCGGACCCGCTCGGCCAGGGGTTCGCGTACTCCGTCGCCGCCGTTGACCACCCGGGACACGGTGGCCCGGGACACACCGGCCCGCGCGGCCACGGCCTCCAGCGTGGGACGCGACGCTGCCTCGGTCACTTCGGCATCTCCTCCTCGGGGGCTGCCGGTCAGGATATCCGCGCGGGGAGGCGCCGCCGAGCAGCAACGGCGGCTGGGGACGGGCCGGGTGGACAGGGCGCCGGGGCGGGGGAAGAGCCCGTCCGGCAGCGGGAGGGCCGACGGCAGCCAGGCGTCGTCAGGTCGTCTCCTCGCGCCGGGCCCGGCTCGGTTGGACCCGCTTCGGTTCGCCGGGCATCTTGGGGTACTCCGGTGGGTAGGGCAGGTCGCCCAGGCCGTGGTCGTGTTCGTCGCGGCGGGCCAGTTCCAGCAGGGCGTCCAGGGAGTAGGCGTGGTCGTCCATGTCGGCGTGCACGTCGCCGAGTTCGGCGAAGCGGCCCGGCATGGTGGCGAGGTCGAAGTCGGCGGGCTGGGCCACGCCGACCTCCTCCCAGCGCAGGGGTGCCGAGACGGGGGCGTTCGGGCGGGGACGCACGGAGTAGGCGGAGGCGATGGTGCGGTCGCGGGCCGTCTGGTTGTAGTCGAGGAAGATACGGCGGCCCCGCTCCTCCTTCCACCACTTGATCGTCACCTGGTCCGGCATCCGGCGTTCCATCTCGCGGCCGACGGCGATCGCGGCCCGGCGCACCTGGGTGAAGGTCCAGCGCGGTTCGATCGGGACGAACACGTGCAGGCCACGGCCGCCGGAGGTCTTCGGCCAGCCGCGCAGGCCACCGAACTCGTCGAGGACGGCGCGCAGTTCGTGCGCGGCGCGGGCGGCGTCCGCGTAGTCGGTGCCGGGCTGCGGGTCGAGGTCGATGCGGAGTTCGTCGGGGCGGTCGACGTCCGTGGCACGCACCGGCCAGGGGTGGAAGGTGAGCGTGCCGTACTGGGCGGCCCAGACGACGGCGCCCTCCTCGGTGGGGCACATCTCGTCGGCGCTGCGGCCGCTGGGGAAGGTGATGTGCGCGGTCGGGATCCAGCCGGGCATGCCCTTCGGGGCCCTCTTCTGGAAGAACCACTCGCCGCCGACGCCGTCCGGGTAGCGCTCCAGGGTGGTGGGGCGGTTGCGCAGCGCGCGCAGGATGCCCGGGCCGACGGCGACGTAGTACCGCGCCAGGTCCAGCTTGGTGAAACCACGCTCCGGGAAGAAGACCTTGTCCGGGCTGGACAGCCGTACCGTCCGGCCGCCGACCTGCAGTTCCACCGCATCACCCATGCGGCCACGGTAGGCGCACCCCGCACAGCTCGCACACCGGGCGGCAAGGGACGTATGCGAGCAGAATCAAGGGCATGGATCTGCCGGTGATGCCGCCTGTGAAGCCCATGCTCGCCAAGTCGGTGGCGAGGATCCCGCCGGGTATGCACTACGAGGCGAAGTGGGACGGGTTCCGTTCCATCGTGTTCCGGGACGGGACGGAGGTCGAGTTGGGCAGCCGTACCGGGAAGCCGCTGACCAGGTACTTTCCCGAGCTGGCGGGGGCGCTGAGGGAGCGGGTGCCGCAGCGGTGCGTGCTCGACGGGGAGATCGTGATCGCCCGGAACGGGCGGCTGGACTTCGACGCGCTGACCGAGCGGATCCACCCGGCGGACTCCCGGGTGCGGATGCTGGCGGAGAAGACCCCGGCGTCGTTCGTCGCCTTCGACCTGCTCGCGCTGGACGACGAGTCGCTGCTCGACGTGGAGCTGACCGACCGCCGGGCGCTGCTGGACCGGGCGCTCGCCGGGGCCACACCGCCGGTGCATGTGGCGCCCGCGACGACGGACCTCGAGGTGGCGCAGCAGTGGTTCGAGCGGTTCGAGGGCGCGGGACTCGACGGGGTCGTCGCCAAGCCGCTCACCCTGCGCTATCTGCAGGACGAGCGGGCCATGTTCAAGATCAAGCACGAGCGGACGGCGGACGTGGTCGTGGCCGGGTACCGCTTCCACAAGAGCGGACCGGTGGTCGGCTCGCTGCTGCTGGGGTTGTATGACGACCACGGCAGGCTGCAGCACGTGGGCGTGTCGGCCGCCTTCGCCATGAAGAAGCGGGCCGAACTGGTCGACGAGCTGGAGTCGCTGCGCATGGACGACGTGACCGGGCATCCGTGGGCGGCCTGGTCGGACGAGGCCGCCCACGAAACGGCCCGGCTGCCGGGCGCGCCGAGCCGCTGGTCCGGCAAGAAGGACCTGTCGTGGGTGCCGCTGCGGCCGGAACGGGTCGCCGAGGTGGCCTACGACCACATGGAGAACGGGCAGCGCTTCCGGCACACCGCCCGCTTCCGCCGCTGGCGCCCGGACCGCACGCCGGAGAGCTGCACCTACGCCCAGCTGGAGGAGCCGGTCCGCTACGACCTCGCGGAGATCCTCGGCGAGAAGGACCGGGGCTGAGGCAGGGCGGCGTCCGGTGCGTCGGGGCGGCGGTGCTCAGGGCTGCGGTGGCTGCGGTGTTCAGGGCTGCATGAGGATCTTGATGGCGCCGTCCTGCTTGCGCTGGAACATCTCGTAGGCGTGCGGCGCCTCGGCGAGCGGCAGCCGGTGGGTGGCGAAGTCCTCGACACCCAGGGGGTCCTCGTCGGTCAGGTACGGCATGATCAGGTCGGTCCACCGGCGGACGTTGGCCTGGCCCATGCGCAGCTGGATCTGCTTGTCGAACAGGGTGAGCATCGGCATCGGGTCGGCCATCCCGCCGTAGACGCCGCTGAGCGAGATGGTGCCGCCGCGCCGGACCAGGTCGATCGCCATGTGCAGGGCGCTGAGCCGGTCGACGGCGAAGCGTTCCGCGAGCGGCGCGCTGATCTTACGGGGCAGGAGGCCCGTGGCGGTCTGGGCGAGCTTGGCGGCGGCGCTGCCGTGGGCCTCGGTGCCGACGGCGTCGATCACGGCGTCCGGGCCCCGTCCGCCGGTCTCGTCACGGATGGCGTGGACCAGTGCCTTCTCGTCGTCGAAGGCCCTGAGGTCGTACGTCTCCACGCCGTCCCGGGAGGCTCGCGCGAGCCGCTCCGGTACCAGGTCGACGCCGAACACCCGCTCCGCGCCGCGCTCCTTCGCGATCCGGCAGGACATGTCGCCGATGGGGCCGAGGCCGAGGACGGCGAGGGTCCCGCCGGGCGGGACGGAGGCGTACTCGACGGCCTGCCAGGCGGTGGGCAGGACGTCGGAGAGGTAGACGAAACGGTCGTCCGGCGGGCCCTCGGGCACCTTGATCGGGCCGAACTGTGCCTGCGGGACGCGCAGATACTCGGCCTGGCCGCCGGGGACGGCGCCGTACAGGCGGGTGTAGCCGAACAGGGCGGCACCCATGCCCTCGCCGGTGACCTGGGTGGTCTCGCACTGCGTGGGAAGTCCGGTCAGGCACATCCAGCAGTTGCCGCAGGCGATCTGGAACGGCACGACGACCCGGTCCCCCGCCGCGAGGTCGGGCACTCCCGGGCCGACCTCCTCGACGATGCCCATGGGTTCGTGGCCGAGGATGTCGCCCGGGGTCATGAACGGGGTGAGCACCTCGTACAGGTGCAGGTCGGAGCCGCAGAGTCCGGTGGATGTGACACGGATGACGGCGTCCGTGGGCTCCTCGATCCGCGGGTCGGGCACGTCCTCGACCCGGACGTCCCGCTTGCCCTGCCAGGTGACTGCCTTCATGGGATCGCGCTCCCTCGGTGTCCTGCGTGCGGTGGCGCCCGGGTACCCGTGCCCACCTGCGCCGAACCTCTCGCCCGGCCCCGCCCGCGGGGGCATGTCGCGGGCCCGAACGGCCCACGGAACGCACCTGACCGTATGCGTTCGGATATGGCCAGCGATGACCTGATGAGCACACAATCAGACAACACGAACGGGGTGGCCACGGTGGGTATGAGACCCGGGGCACGCACGCGACGCGCGGCACCGACGGCGGCCGTGCTGGGCGCCACGCCCGCCGTCTCGCTCACCGCCGGCTGCTCCCACCACGGCCGGGACGACCACCGGGCCCCGCACCCCACCCGCACACGCACGGCGGCACCGCATCCGCCCCCCTCGGTCACGGCGACCGGTTCGCCGTCGGCCGTGAAGATCGACAACGTGCCCGCGGCCCGTGCGAAGACCGGGCCCGACGCGGCGGACCTGGTGTACGCCGAGCAGGTGGAGGGAGGCCTGACCGGCTGATGGCGGGCAGGCAGGATCCCGCGACGCCGCCCGCGCATCTGCGGCAGATCGCCGACACCGTGCCCGGCTCGACGCTGGTGGAGCTGCCCGGCGCCTCCCATCTGGCACCCGCCCAGTGCCCGCGGGCCGTGCTGACCGCGCTGCGCACCCAGCTGGACGGGCCGCCGGCGAGCGGGACGGCGGTACGCCGGGAGGTGCTGGGCGATGCGCACGTGGACCGGGCGCAGGCCCGGCAGACCCCGTTCACGGCCCGCTTCCAGGACTTCGTCTCCCGCTACGCCTGGGGCGAGATCTGGACCGATCCGACGCTGTCCCGCCGCGAGCGCAGCATGATCACGCTCACCGCGCTGGTCGCGCACGGCCCTACGACGAACTGGCCATGCACGTCCGGGCGGCGCGGCGCAACGGGCTCACACCGGATTCCGTCGCCCGCATACAGCCGGTTGTATACAGTCGACCGTAGCCAGTCGACCGCCTACCGCAGCCCCCGTCCCGTCTCCAGTACCTCCCTCGCCTGGGCCACCAGCCCCTCCGCCCCGCATGCCCGGGCAAGGTCCAGGCCCCGGTTGAGTTCCGCGACGGAGCGGGCGGCGATGCCGTACTCGACCCGGGCCGCCGCGTGTTCGTACTGGCAGGGTGAGGCTTCCAGGTAGGTGACGGCCTGGGCGGCGAGCTGGACCGCGCGACCGCCTGTCTCCAGGGCGGCGGCACAGCGCAGGGCCTCGCCGATGGCGGTGTCCGTGCCGAAGCGCTCGGCCTGCCGGCGGGCGTCGGAGGCGAGCTGGGCGGCACGGGCCGGGTCCTGGCCGGCGAGGGCCTTGGCGAGGTCGATGGACCAGGGGGAGAGGACGGGGTTGTGGCCGCCACGCGAGGCGGCCGTCTTCTCGGCGGCCTCCAGTTCGTGGATGCCGTCCTCGGTGCGGCCGACGGCGAGCAGCAGCCGGCCGCGGACGCAGCGGATGTCGGGCAGCACGATGGTGGACGGGTAGGGCGGCGCGAAGCCGTACTGCTCGGCGATCGACCAGGCCTCCTCGACACGGCCGCGGGCCAGCAGGGTGTCGACGAGCCCGCAGGTCGCCGACCAGTACAGCGGCAGACGGCGACCGACGCGCTCGGCGAGGACGAGGGCCTCGCGCAGGGTGGACTCGGCGTCGCGCAGCCGGCCCTGTCTGCGGTAGGCGAGCCCGAGGAAGGCGTTGGCGAGGGAGAGGTGGCCGCCGCGCCAGCCGGCGGTGGTGTAGGCGCGCAGGGCCTCGGCGAAGAGGCTCTCGGCGCGGTCGAGCCGGTCGGCGTAGGCGTACGCGCTGCCGAGCATCATCAGCAGCTCCATGCCCCACTCCTGGTCGGTCCAGCCGAGACCGGGTGCGAGGCGGCCGTTGACGAGGGCGCGGTCGCACACTTCGATGACCTCGTCGGCGCTCTCGCCGTGGGTCATGGCGTCGAAGCCGCGCAGGATGAGCAGGGCGCGTTCGGCGTTGTCGCGGCCGGTGCAGGTGCGCGCGAGGTCGGCCAGTCTCCGGGAGCGGGCCGGGGAGACGCTCTCGCCGTGGATGCCCTCCCACATGAACTGCACGGCCTGCAGCCGCAGCTTGACCGGTCCGGGTCGGTGCCGTGCGGCCTCGGCCTCGACCGTGCGGACGGCCTCCTCCAGCTGGTCGTTGTGGAGCAGCGCCTGGGAGAGCCGGACCACCGCGTCGACGCGCTGCTCGCCGTCGAGGCCGGGCATGCCGAGGGCGTGCCGGAGGTGTTCGATGGTGACGGCGGGTGCGGTGAGCAGGGTGGCGCAGCCCAGTTCGTACAGGACGTGTGCGTGGACCTCGGGGAGCGGCGGCTCCTGCAGGGCGCGTTCGAGGCAGGTGCGGGCCGCGTCGGGGGCGCCGACGGCGAGGTGTTCGCGGGCGGCCTCGCGCAGTTGCTCGACGAGTTCCTCGTCGCCGTCCGGGTGCACCTTCAGCAGGTGCCGGGCGGCCTGGGCGGCGCCGCGGGCCAGCTCGGTGATGATCTGGGCGGCGACGCCGTGCATGGCGGTGCACACGCCGGACGGGATGGAGTTGTAGACGGCGGTGGCGATGAGCGGATGGACGAACTCCAGCTCGCCTTCCTCGCGTTCGGTGCCGGCGCCCCGCGTTCCCGCGGGCTCGGGTTCGGTGAGGATGCGGGCGGCGCAGAGCAGGTCGGCGCAGTGCCGGGCGACGGCCTCGTCCATGGTGGCGAGGCGGGCGACCATGTCGACGGTGATGCCGGTGCCGAGGATGGCGGCGGCCCGGGCGAACTGGGTGGCTTCCAGGCCGAGTCCCTTGAGCCGGTCGACCAGCCCGCCGCCGCGTGCGGCCCGGTTGAGGGCGCGCAGTTCCCCGGCCCGGCCCTCGACCGGCTGGAGTTCGCTGTCCTGCACCTTGGCGAGGAGTTCGACGGTCTCGTAGGGGTTGCCCGCGGTGACGGCCCAGACCTCGCGGCAGAACGCGTCGTCGGCGTGCCGGCCGAGGGTGGCGCGGGTGAGTCCGGCGGCGGCGTCCGGGGTGAGGGCACTGAGGCTGGTGACGGCGCGGCCCGCGGCGGCGGCCACCGCGTCGAGATGGCGGGCGCTGTCGCCGCTGACCTCACCGGGCCGGCGGGCGACCACGACGAGGACGGAGAGGTCGTCCAGGCGTTCGGCGAACGCGGCGAGCCAGCGCAGGGTCTCCTGGTCGGCCCAGTGCGCGTCGTCGATCAGCAGCACGAGCGGCCACTCGCGGCGGGCGAGCCGGCGTACGGCCGCGACGAGGCCGTCACACACGTACTGCGGGTCGGCGCTGCCCTCCTGCGGGTCGGCTACGCCGAGGGCGGGACCGGCGATGTCGTACCAGTCGCCGAGGTACTCACGGGCCTCCTCCGGCAGCAGGGACAGCAGCGCGGGCTGGAGCAGCTGCCGTACCACGTTGAACGGGACGGACTTCAGGGTCTCCGCACCCCGTGCGGACCATACGGCGCAGCCGCGGCGTTCGGCGATGCGGCGGGTCTCGGCGAGCAGCGCGGTCTTGCCGAGGCCCGCCTCGCCGCGGATGACCAGCAGGCTGCCCGCGGACGACTGGTCGGCGCAGAGCAGGTCGAGTGCCCGTGCGACGGTGGCGATCTCCCCGTCCCGCTCCCACAGGGGAGCCGAGGCGGCCGACGGCGGCCGTCCCTCCGTCATTCCGTTACCTCCCCAGGTCGCCCGAATGACGTACAGACCACGAGCCTAGCCGTCCGGTGGGATGTGTGGTGGCCGGTCGGGGCAGCTGTTGCCCCGGTGGGTGAAAACGGGTGCGGCCGGGCGACGCGCACCCGGCCCGAGCAGCCGGTCGGCAGCGGACGGAGCGTCAACCATGGCTGGTACGAAACCTGTTTCCGGCGCCCGTGCGCCCTCGCGCGGGCCGACGGTGCGCGCGGTGGCGGCGGGGTCGGTGGGCAATCTCGTCGAGTGGTACGAGTTCGGGGTCTACGGCTTTCTGGCCACCGTACTGGCCGAGCGGTTCTTCGCCCCCGCGGGCGGCGGCACGGCCGAGGCTCTGGTGCGGACGTACGCCTCGTTCGCGCTGGCCTTCTTCTTCCGGCCGCTCGGCGCGGTGCTGTTCGGCCGGCTGGGCGACCGGTGGGGGCGGCGGCCGGTGCTGATCGCGGTGGTCGCGCTGATGTCGGGGACGACGACGCTGATCGGTGTGCTGCCGACGTACGCCACGGCGGGGGCGCTCGCGCCATGGCTGCTGACATTCCTGAGGGTGGTTCAGGGGCTCTCGGCGGGCGGGGAGTTCGGGGGCGCGGTGACGGTGCTGACGGAGTTCGCGCCGCCGGGGCGGCGGGGTCTGTACGGGGCGTGGCAGTCGTTCACGGTGGCGCTGGGGCTGCTCTGCGGGGCGGGCGTGGCGGCACTGACGGTGGCCGTGCTCTCCGGCCCCCAACTGGCTTCCTGGGGATGGCGTCTGCCGTTCCTGCTGGCGTTGCCGCTCGGCCTGGTGGCGCTGTGGCTGCGGGCGGGGCTGGCGGAGACGCCGTCGTTCCTGGCGCACGCGGAGCAGGAGGGCGCGCGGACGGTGCGGCTCGGGTTCGGGGCGCTGCTGCTCGCGGCGGCGCGGGTGACGGGCTGGGCGGCGGCCGGCTACACGTTCCTGGTGGTGCTGCCCTCGTACCTCCAGGTCTCGCTGCATGCGCACGTCCGCCAGGCGCTGCTGTCCGCGGCCGTGGCCAATGCCGGGTTCGCGGCGGCGATCCTGCCGGCGGGACTGCTCAGCGACCGGGTCGGGCGGCGCCCGGTGCTGCTCACGGGGGCCGTGCTGGTGACGGTGACGGCGCTTCCTTTGCTCAACCTTCTTCAGGATCCGGCCGTTCCGGGGCCCGTGAAAGCAGGGGCGCTCGCTGCCGCGGGCGCGATGGTGGGCCTGATGGCCGGTCCGGGCCCCGCACTGCTGGCCGAGACGTTCCCGACCCGGGTGCGCTGGACGGGCCTCGGCCTCGCCTACGCCCTGGCGAACGCGGTGTTCTCCGGCTGTGCGGGCCTGGTCATCACGGAGGCGGTGCGCCGCACCGGCAACCCGGACGTGCCCGCGTACTACGCGGCGACGGCCTGCGCGGTCAGTGCCCTTGCCCTCCTGAGACGGCCCTCCACGGAAGGAAGCTGACCGATGCTGGTGATCGGGCTGATGTCGGGGACGTCGTACGACGCGGTCGACGCGGCGGCGGCCGGGCTCCGGCTCGACGGTGACACACTGCTGCTGCGGCCCCTGGGGATGGTGAGCGCCCCGTACGACGCCGGTCTGCGCGCCGCGCTCACACAAGCGCTGCCGCCGGCCGCCGTACCGCTCGCCGAGGTGTGCCGGCTGGACACCGGCATCGGGCGGGCGTTCGCGGCGGCGGCCGTCCGGGCCGACCGTGAACTGTGCGGCGGGCGGGCGGAGTTGGTGGCCTCGCACGGGCAGACCGTGTATCACTGGGCGGAGGGCGGCCGGGTGCACGGCACGCTCCAGCTGGGCCGGCCGGCATGGATCGCGGAGGCGACCGGGCTGCCGGTGGTGGCCGACTTCCGGGCCCGGGACGTCGCGGCCGGCGGCCAGGGCGCGCCGCTGGTCAGCCTGGTCGACCTGCTGTGGCTGCGCGGCAGGCCGGGCCGGGCGGTGGCTGTGAACATCGGCGGCATCGCCAATCTGACCGCGCCGGACGGGACGGCGTTCGACACCGGCCCGGGCTGTGCGCTGCTGGACGCGGCGGTCAGGGAGTTCAGCGGAGGGCGCGCGGCGTACGACGCGGACGGCGCGCTGGCCGGGCGCGGACGGCCGGACCGTCGGCTGCTGGACCGGCTGCTCGCGGAGCCGTACTACGCGCTGCCGCCGCCGAAGACGACCGGCAAGGAGGTGTTCCACGCCGGGTACCTGCGGTCGGCCGGACTGTTCGACGGCGTCCGCCCCGAGGACGCGCTGGCGACGCTCGCCCTGCTGACGGCCCGGACGGTCGCGGACGCGGTGCGGTCCGTCGGCGCCACCGAGGTGATCGCGTCCGGCGGCGGTATCCGCAACCCGGTGCTGACGGGGATGCTCCGGGAGCTGCTCGCGCCCGTTGCGGTGCGTGCCTCGGACGAGCTGGGGCTGCCCGGCGCCGCGAAGGAGGCGTACGCCTTCGCGGTCCTCGGCTTCCTGACCGCCCACGGCCTGCCGGGGACCGATCCGCGCAGCACGGGCGCCCGCCGTGCGAGCGTGCTGGGATCGCTGACTCCGGGCAGGGACGGGTTCCGGCTGCCGCCGGCCGCGGCGCGCGGGCCGGTGCGGCTGGTGCTGGAGGGGGCGGACGGGGGGCCGTGAGGAGGCCGGGCGACGGGCGCAGGGAGGATGAGCCGCAGGAAGAGAAGACGGGGCGAAACGTCCCGTTCGGGGACGGGGGCGAGGATCCTCTCATCGCACTTTCACCGTCACCTCATACGGTATGGGCATGACGCAGGTGACTCCCCCCGGGTGGTACCCCGACCCCGGGCAGACGAACGACGGTCCGCCCACCGAGCGCTGGTGGGACGGCAAGGCCTGGACGGACCAGACCCGCCCCGCCGGAACGGCCGCCACGTGGGGTCCCCCGACACCGCAGCCGGCGCACCCGGCGGCGCCCTCCGCTCCCCCCGTCTACGGCGCACAGCCCGGATACCCGGCGTATCCGGCCTACCCCGCTCCGCCCGGCAGCGGGTCCCGGCGCCTGCGCACCGGCATAGCCGTCACGGTGGCGGTGGCGGTCCTGGCGAGCATCGCCGTCGGCGTGTGGGCCCTCTCCAAGAGCCCCGACACCCGCGCCGACCGGGCCGGGACCCGGCAGGGAGCCGCGGGCGGGCAGGACGGCGGCCAGGGCGGCGGGCCCGGCGGCTCGGGCGGGTCCGGGGGTTCGGGCGGGTCCGGTGGGTCCGGCGGGTCCGGTGGGGCCTCACCGTCGCCGGGCCAGTCCGAGGCGCCCAAGGTCGAGGGCGGCGGCACGGTGCCGGACCTGGTCAACGGGATCAGCCTGCCGGTGCCCCGGGGCTGGACCGGGCAGACGATCGGCGTCGGCGCGGAGGTGACCTCCGACGACTCCTACAAGTGCCCGGGCGACCCCAGCCAGACCTGCACCTCGGGCGGTGCCTACACGGCTCCGGCCCAGGCGCTGCACATCAAGGGCGACACGGCGGAGAAGGTCGCCAAGACGGACATCGCGGCCAACGCCAGGCAGTCCTACGGCGGGAGCACCTACGGCAGCATCACCTCCCACCGGGTGCTGGCCTCCGAGGCGGTGACGGTGGCCGGGCAGAAGGGCTACCTGGTGCGCTGGAAGGCGGTCACCAGCAAGGGTGCCGACGGATACGTCGAGTCGGTCGCCTTCCCCTCGCCCGACGACGCCCGGCAGATCGTGGTGGTGCGCTTCGGCATCGACGTCGGGCAGAAGACGTCGGTCGTCGACGAGATCCTCAAGGGGATCAAGGTCTCGTCCGGCGGCGGGAACGGCCAGGACGTCTGATCCCTCCACGCCGGAAAGATGTGGCCGGGTGAGGCTCCCCTCCGCTCAAGAGGAGCCCCACCCGGCCCGGGTGCGCGCCGCCCCCGTCCCCACGGTGCGGCGCGGACAGGTCGCCGTCGAGTCATCCCGTGAACGGCGACCTGAGTCCTACGTCAGCCCGAGCGCGGGCAGCACGGTGGCCTCCACGAACCGGGTGAGGTAGTCGGCGTCGGCGTACTGGCCGCTGAGCACGGGCCGCACGCGCAGCACGCCGAACATCATCGCGGGGATGTACTCCAGGGCCGGATGGTCCGCTCGCACCTCGCCCCGGGCCACGCCCCGCGCGAGCATCTCCTGCAACGCGGCGACCTCCGGATACACCAGCGCCTCGCGCAGCGCCTGCGCCAGTTCGTGGTCCGCCGTCACGGCGTGCCCGAGCGCCTGCAGCAGCTTGGTGTCCTTGCCGGACCAGTCACCCGCGGCCCGCGCGGCCTGGCGCAGGTCCTCGGCGAGCGATCCGGTGTCGATGCCGGCGAACCACACCCGGCGGTTGGCGCGCAGCGCGGCCGCGACGAACTGTGGCTTGGTCTTCCACTGCCGGTAGAGCGTGGACTTGCTGCAGCGGGTGCTGGCGGCGACGCCCTCCATGGTGAGCGACTCGTAGCCGCACTCGCGGATCTGATCCAGGACGGCGTCGAAGAACTCCCGCTCACGCTCCGGCGTGATCTTGGAGCGGCGCGAGGCGACGACCGTCTCCGGTCCGTCCGCGGCCTGCGACGTCATGCGGTTCTTCCCCTCACTCGTGTCCTGCGGATCGATCATCCCTGTGCGGCTCGCTGAAGCAGCGCTCGAGCGGTACCGCCGACCCTGTCCCCAGTGTGTCGCACATCAATCGATACGCCAGTGTACCGGTACCGAGCCGTATCGGTACACTGGCGTATCGGTACGACGGCGTATCGATGATGAGTACATCTGCACCACCGTCAGCGAAGGGGCCGGGGGATGAATGCCCGAACCGAGCCTGCAGAGGCAGGAGCGGGGCCGGACGCGACCGCGCGGCCGGCACTGATACGTGAGCTTCTGCTGGTCGCGGGGCTCTTCCTCGTCTACAAGCTCGGCCGGCAACTGGCCATCGGGCACACCGGGAGCGCCTTCCACAACGCGCACCGCGTGTGGGACCTGGAACGGACCCTGCGGCTGCCGCACGAGACCGCCGTGCAGTCCGCACTGCTGCACGGCGACACCCTCGTCCGCCTCGCGAACACCTACTACGCCACCGTCCACTTCCCGGCGACGCTCGCCTTCCTGGTCTGGCTCTACCTCAGGCGGCCCGCTCACTACCTGTGGGCCCGCCGGGTCCTCGCGGTCGTCACCACGGCCGCCCTGGTGCTGCCGTTCACCTTCCCGCTCGCCCCGCCGCGGATGCTGACCGGCGCCGGCCTGGTGGACACCGCCCGCCTGTACGGCCCGTCCGTGTACGGCCCGCCGTCCAGCGACCACCTGTCCAACCAGTTCGCGGCGATGCCGTCGCTGCACTTCGGCTGGGCGCTGATGGTGGCGATCGGCCTGATCGCGGCCACCCGGTCCCGGTGGCGCCGGCTGTGGCTGCTGCACCCGCTGATCACCCTCCTGGTGATCGTGGGCACGGCGAACCACTACTGGCTCGACGCCCTCGTCGCCACGGCCATGCTCGGCCTCACCCTGGCCGTGATCCGTCCGCCGCGCCGGACGGCCACCGCGGCGGGACACGGCACCGGCCGGCTCACGCCGCGCGAGCACGTCCTCGCGGGAGCGGGCCGATGAGCGCCGCCGCCCTGGTCGCCGTAGCCCTCTGCCTCGTCTCGGCCGTCGCCTACGCGCTGGCCGCCGTCGCCCAGGAGCGCCTGGCCTCCCGCACCACCGGCACCGGCCTGCTGCGACTGCTCGGCACCGGCGCCTGGTGGTCGGCGGTCGGCCTGAACGCGGCCGCCGCCCTGCTGCACGTCGTCGCCCTCAAGTACGGCCCGCTCACCCTGGTCCAGCCGCTGGGCGCGCTCACCCTGGTCGCGGCCGTGCCGCTCGGGGCGCGGGCGGCCGGGCGCCGGGTCAGCACGGCGGAGTGGCGGGGTACGGCGCTGACGCTGCTCGGGCTCGCCGCGCTGCTCGTCACCGCCTCCGGTCCGGCGCCGGCACGGGTGCTGTCCCTGACCGAGGCGCTGGCGGTCGCCGGTACGGCCGCTGCCGCCATCGGCGTGCTCTCCTGGCCCGGCACCCGGCCGGGCCTCAGGCACGCGACGGCGTCCGGCTTCGCCTCCGGTGTCGCCTCGGCGCTCACCCAGACGGTGACCGTGGCGGCCACCGGCCGCACCGGGCCGGGGCTGAGCACCGAGGTGATCGTCGTCGCCGTGCTCGTCGCCGCGTTCGCCGTCGGCGGGCTGCTGCTGTCCCAGGCCGCCTACCGCGGCGGCCTCGGCGCTCCGCTGGCGGTGGTCACCCTCGTCAACCCGGTGTCCGCCGCGGTCATCGGGCTCACCCTGCTCGGCCAGGGCCTCAAGGGCGGACCGGCCGGCGTCCTGCTGGCCCTCGCGGGCGCGGGCCTGGCGTCCTGGGGCGTGGCCCTGCTCACCCGGGTCACGCCGGATCCGGTGCAGCCCGTGCAGCCGGTACCGCCCGTGCCGCCGGTGCTCGAAGACGATGACCACCCCGTGGCCGCGGTTCTCGCCCTGGAGCCGGGCACGGCGACCGCCGAACCGGCGCTGGTGCCGCGGCAGCCGGAACAGCCGGGCCACCTCACCTCGCTCTGACCGCCCCGGCTGCGAGGACACACGTCGGCGGGGGGGGGGGGGGGGGGGCCCCCCCCCCCCCCCCCCTCTCCCCCCCCCCCCCCCCCCCCCCCCCCCCCCCCGGGGGGTGCGGGGCCGCTCAGCCGTAGCGTTCCGGGTCAGCCCTGTCCTCGCCGTCCACGGCGACCAGGGCCGGGGCCGGGACGCCCTCCTCGGCGGCGAGCGACCCGAGGACCGCCGCCTCCCAGGACAGCGGCCCGGGCGCGTTCCTGCGGAAGAAGGGGTTCACGAAGCCCGGGCCCGCGTCGCCGCCCGGCTCTGCCGGCCGTCAAGTCCGCTCACCAGCGCCGTCACGAACTCCCGCCGGTCCTCGGCGTGCTCGTGGAACCAGAGGCCCAACCGGTGCTCCGCCTCCGGGAGTTCGAAGCGGGTGTACCGGGCCCGTGCCGTCAGCGCGTCCTGCACGGCCTCGGTCACGGCCGGCGGGATCACCGCGTCGGTGCCCGGGACCGCCAGCACCGCCCGGCCCTCGTACGCCCGGAGCGCCGCCAGCGCCCGCGAGCTCCGCCAGCTGTCCGGCGTACGGATGATCTCGCCGAACCTGCCCCGGCGGCTGTCGAACGGCACCTCCCAGGCCTCGGACGCGTAGACGGCGGGCGAGCACAGACCGACGGCCGCCACCCGCGGGCCGTAGTGCCGTACGAGGTCGGCGACCGTCTGGCCGCTCATGCTGAAGCCGACCAGGACCAGCGGATCGTCCGCCGGAGCGTGGGCGTCGAGTACCGCAACCGCCTGCTCGAACCGTCGGCGCAGGCTCAGCTCCGCGAGGGATCCCGTGCTCTCGCCGTGGCCCGAGAAGTCGAACGCCAGGGCGCGGCAGCCGCGTTCGGTGAACTCCGTGAGCAGCGGCAGGAGGCGCTGCTTGCTGCCGTTGCCCGCGCCGTGCAGCAGCACCGCCGTGGCCCGGCCAGGTGGGCCCGCGGTCAGACCGCTGAGTCGTTCGCCGTCGAAGTCGTGGGTGAATACGGAGAGTTCACTCATGGGTTCATTCACTCACAGGGGTCCCTCCGCGGGCGGAAAACGGGATGCGACCGCCGCCACGGCCTCCCTACGCTGAACAAACGGCACGAAGCCGACAGACTCCACCCCCGCCACACTCACCCCACGGAGGTCCGTCATGCGTGGCATCGTCGCGTCCGGGACCGTCGTCCTGGTGATCCTCGGAATCGGAAACCACCTGTGGTGGCTCGCCGCCGTCGCGCTGCTGTATCTGTACGCGACGCACGGCCGCGGGTCGCCCGGCACCCCGTCACCGCCCGCCGGAGCGGGCAGCCCACCGCTGCCCGACAGCTACCGGGCCTACCGCGAGCGCCGGGACCGGCAGGCGAAGTGGGAGCGCCGCTACCGTCGTGAGCGCCCCTTCGAGACCCGTCGGCAGGAGCGCGAGAAGAGCCGGTGAGAGCAGTGAGCCAGGGCGTCCCCGGTCACAGACCGGGGGCGCCCCACACCGGGAACCAGCGGCTCAGGTCCTGCTCGATCCGCAGATCGTTCGTGAGTGCCGCCTTCACCTGGAGTTCGAGCGCGCTGTCCCGCCGCTGCGCGGCACCGGGCAGCGGGGCGAACGGGTAGAAGGTGCCCCGTTTGTAGAGGTAGACCAGCGCCAGCCTGCGGCCGGTGCCGTCCGTGAAGGCGGCCAGCGAGCACAGCAGCTGCGGGCCGAAGCCGTTGACCTCCATCGCGCTGTTCACCGCGTGCAGATCGTTGACCAGCTCCGGCAGCTGCCCGGCCGATCGCTGCGAGACCAGCCAGGAGTAGCCGTAGCCGTCCCGCCGCAGCTGCACGGGCGGACCGGTGCGGTCGATGTCCGCGTCGAGCAGCGCCTGCACCTCCCGGTGAGTCTGCTCGAAGGCCGCGCCCTCCACCGTGGCGAAACACACCGCCCCGGTCCCGGTCGGGGTGAAACCGGCCGCGGCCTGCAGGGTCACGGCCGCCGAGGGCAGCGCGAAAAGCTGGTCGAGATCGGGCACGACCGGTTTCGTACGGCCCAGCAGGATGTCCAGCAGCCCCAACGCTCAGCCCGCCTTCCCCGGCGTGGCGGCCTCGCCCAGCTCCGCCGAGATCCGGCCCAGCTGCTCGAGCCGCTGCTCCAGGCTGGGGTGCGTGGAGAAGAACCGCTCGATGCCGGGCTCCCTGCCGGTCGCCGGGGTGAAGTAGAAGGCGTTGAAGGCCTGGGCGGTGCGCAGGTCCTCGGTCGGGATCCGGGCGATGTCCCCGGAGACCTTGGTGAGCGCCGAGGCGAGGGCCGAAGGGCGGCCGGTGAGATGCGCCGCCGCGCGGTCGGCCGCCAGTTCGCGGTACCGGGACAGGGCACGGATCAGCAGGAAGCTGATCGCGTACACCGCCGCGGAGACGCCCATGATCGCGGCGAACACGGCGGCGGTGTTCTGGTCCCTGCGGCCCCCGCCGAAGACCTGCGAGTAGAACGCGAACCGCACGATCAGGCCCGCCAGCACACCGAGGAAGGACGCGACCGTGATCACGGCGACGTCCTTGTGCGCCACGTGCGACAGCTCGTGCGCCAGCACGCCCTCCAGCTCGGCCGGCTCCAGCCGTCGTAGCAGCCCCGTGGTCACGCAGACCACCGCGTGGTCCGGGTTCCGGCCGGTCGCGAACGCGTTCGGCATGTCCATGTTGGATACCGCGACCACCGGCTTGGGCATGTCCGCGATCGCGCACAGCCGGTCCACCACCGCGTGCAGCTCGGGATACTCCTCGCGTTCCACGACCCGCCCGTGCATCGCGAACATGGCGATCCGGTCGGAGAACCAGAACTGCGCCACGAACATCGCCCCGACCAGCACGACGACCAGCACCCAGGACTTCAGCAGCGCGATCAGCGCGGCGACGAACCCCACGTACAGCAGCCCGAGCAGGAACAGCGTGAGCCCCATGCGCACGGTCAGCCGTCGATCGCTCCGGAAGCGGCTCTGCATCTTGCATCACCCCGCAGTCAGGCACTCGTCCCGCTGTCCAGTGTGCACCTGCCGATTCCCATGAAGTGGTTCCGAACGGCCCTAGGTGCGGCAAAACGCGTGACCGCTACCGCGGCTAGTACGACGAGCCGAACTGCATGAGTCCTATGAGCACCATGACCGCGATCACGCAGCCGAGCACCATGGCCGTCGACGCCCACGACGTGCGGCGCGGCACCGGGTCGGGGTCGGCGCGGAAGGGCGCCGGGTCCGGCGGGTTCTCCCGCCAGCGCGCGGCGAGCATCCGCGCCCGGGCCGAGGGCTCCTTGTGCTCGGCGGAATTCGCCCAGCGGTGATCGAACTCTCGCTCCCAGTCGTCGTTTTCCGTCATCCCCGTTCAACCTCTCTCGTCGGACAGAGCCAGGGGGATGATCCCCCGAGAGTAGGAAGCATGGGAAGCGGCAAAGGTTGCCCAGGATGCCGGGTGGTCGCCGGACGGCTAGCATGTACGGGAGAGCCGCACCGCGGGGTGCCCACCACGTCTGCCCTGCTTTCCCAACTCGTGCGGCATCCCCTACGACCGCGCCGGACTCTTCACTCCGAGGTCGCGGCCCATCGTCTCGTGCCCGGAAGGCCGCACGAGGGGTGGAAGGAAGGTGGATCCATGAAGGCACATCGCGCGCGCCGTCTCGCCGCAGTGTCCGCCATCGGCGTTCTGATGGCCGGGGGAGCCGCGATCGGCACGGCAGGCACCGCGTCGGCAGCCACCCCGACCCAGGTCTCCACCAACCGTGGCTGCTTCCACGGTGGCTGGGACTGCGGTTTCAACAACCGTTTCGGCTTCAACAACGGCTTCTTCGGCTTCAACAACGGGTTCGGCAGCGTGCCCGTGGTCGTGGTCGTCGTGAGCTGACGACGGCGGGACGGAGAAACGGCCGAGGGCCGCCACCCGGAGCGATTCCGGGTGGCGGCCCTCGTTTCCGGACCGCGCGGGGCGGTCCGGTCACACGTCGAGGATCACACGTCGAAGAAGTGATGATGCAGCGCCGCTACCTCGGAGCCCTGTTCAGGGGACCGTCATGACCAGCGAAAACGCTGTCGTTGTTGGTCGTTGTTGGTAGTCGTTGGCCACCCCCGGACGGCCCACCGACGGCCCGGCGATGGGTGCATGACCTGACCTAGGCGGGGGCTCGGAGAGCCATCGAGCACCCGCTTCTCACGGGCCACGCGCCCCCGCGGTCACCACTGGCAATAAGCCACCGTCGCATCATCCCCGGACTTGTATCGCGGCCACCGGATACCTGTGGGGTCCGTGGCCTCGGTCTTCCTCACCGTCTCAATCAGCTCGCGCGGCCCGCCTGTCTGAAGGGTGGCGAAGACGTCGGCCCAGGTCGCCATCTCGTATTCCGTGACCAGCCTCGACACGCCGTCCGACATGACGGCGGCCGAACGGATGCCCCTGAGCGGTGTGGTGCCGGTCAGTGCGTGCTGTGCCGCTTCCGGACGGGACCCGGCCACCCAATAGCCCTCTGGGGTGTTGCGTACCTGCCGCTGAGCAAGTACGAGTCGCTGTAGTGCCTCCCTGTGCCCTGGGGTGTGGGTCTGGTGACTCTCAACCTCAGCTCGCAGCTCGGGGAGTACGTCGTCAACACGAAGGTCGCTGATCACCGTGTAGCCCTCGGGGCCGTCGAGGACGATGGGCGAGTCGGCGAGCACCAGGTGCTCAAGGACCCCGTATTTGTGGCGCAGGATCGCGACCGTGGCCGATGGCGTCCCAGGATCACTGAGGTCGCATTCGGGGTGGATGGCCGCTACTCGTTCGAGTGCATCGGCCAAGCCCTCGGTCAGAGGCCGGTCGAGATCCGCCAGTGCGGCCAGGAGATGCCCCCCGAGGTTGGCGACGTACCACGGGACGCCATGGCGGCATCCCGTGGAAAGCCCGGCTGTACTGAGCCCGTCCAGGACGATGGCGAGCGTCGGACTGCCGGCTACCCAATCTTCGTTGGGGTTCGCTGTCCCGCCACCTTGTGTTTCAAAGCACACGCGCATGATCAGCCCTCGTGTCGATACAGCGGGGTGACGCGGCGACTTTCCAGTACTTCCCGCGTCTCGGGGTCGAAGCGGCACGAAATCAGCGTGGAGAAGCGCCGCGTACGCACCTCTCGGTACAGGTCTGCCAAGTGGTGCTCCAAGTAGTGCACGACTCCGTTCGCCCCGATGGCGTGGATACCGGCGATGTACAGAAACGTCCCGCGACCGTCCAGACGCGGGAGCCGTCCGAGGTAACCGAAGTCGCCTGCTGCGCCGTCCTCATCCATCGGGGACCTGTAGGTCTCGCCCGTCTTCTGGTCCACCAGGTGCCAAGCACGATCTTTCTCAAACCGGAGGTTGTGATCCCCCTCCAACACCTGGGCGACGATGGGAGACAGCCGCGGCCCGCAGATGACCACGTGGTTTTCGCGGTTCAGGTTGATGATGCCGGTGGGTGGGATCACCTCGTACTTGGACTCAAGCTTCATACCGCCGAGCAGCTTGCGCAGATGCTCGAAGTTGTCGAGGTCTTCCTGCACCACGACCGCACTCGGGTTCTGGTCTGGCCCTTTGCCCGCCTCGGGCTTGCCACCCAGCGACACCGTCACAAGGTCCGTGCCGAAGAACGCTCGCTCCGGAGGCGGCCCGGCGGAGGCCAGTTGCCCGACACGCCCGCGACTCACTCCGAGGTGCGAGGCAATCTCGGCCTGGGTCATGCCTGACGCCTGTGCCTCTTCGATGGCCTCACGGCGCATGCGGGACAGCTCCAGCACCCACCCCTGATAGGTCGCCATCAGGTCAATTGCGGCCTTGGCTCGCTCGACCGGGACCGCGATCTCAGCGACTCGCTTCATGTCGTCGTGCACAGCTCTCCATTCATCGCCTAGGGGGGCTATCAGACTCTATCGCGAGAGGGGGTTGCGCGCAGCCCTGGCTTTGCCTACGGTACCTAACAAGCAAGGCCGCAACCCCCCCTAAGCAAACCCAGGGGTGACCCCCTTGCGCTTGCTTGACCTGCACAAACAACGCCCGGAGGAAAGCCCGCAGGGGTGAGTACGAAGGAAGCAGTCGTTGCTTGAGAACTGCATAGGTGGGCCCCGCCTCCCCGAGTCGAAAAGGCGGACCGCGCGACTGGATCACACCTCGACCCTCGCGGCGCTCGCCGCGCCGGTTGCCTCCGCTGCTCGTCTCGTACGAGCAGTGCCGAGGGGAGCCGGATGTTCCAACTTCAACGGCGCGCGGCCCCGGTGCGGGAACACCGGGGCCGCTGTTCGGGCCGTTCCTATGCGAGAGGAACCAGACCCAATGAGCCACATCGTCACTGTTCAGGACGCTGTTACCGCGTTCGCCGACTTCATGGAGCCGACGGACGCGGAGCTGGACGCGATCGAGCTGGAGATGCCCGCGATCCTGGCGGACGTCGACCTGCTCGACGCACAGATCATCATCCTTGACCGCGTCCCGACCGAGCTGGACGCCCGCCGCATCCGCCGGGCCCGTCGCCGGGCGCTGGCCGCGCGGGTCGCACTGGTCAACCGCGCGGCAGGCCAGAGCATGCCGGGCGGTGCGGCATGACCCACAAGGAACTGACCAAGCCGCAGCGCGTCGTACTGGGGGCCGCCTTCGTCATCATGGCCGCCGTCGGCGGCATCGGCGGATACGGCACGTTCAGCAACATCGGCCACGCCTACGGCACCGGCACCGCGCTCGGTGCGGTCGCCGCCGGCGAAGGCGCCACCGCCGTTCTCGGCCTGGTCCTGCTCGGGCTGACCATGCTGGGCCAGTCCTCCCCCCGTGTCGTCCGGCTGGGCCTGTGGGCGCTGCCCGCCGCCGCCTCGGTCATGGCCGCGATGGCGGGCCCGGATGCCGGCCGTACCGTGATCTACGCCGTGACCCCGATGGGCATGTGTGTGTCGGCGGAGGGCATGGCGTTCCTGGCCCGGCGGATCGTCGTCCACACCGACGGCCGCGACGCCGAGGCCGAGGCCCGCGCGGCGACGGTGGTGCGGCAGTTGGCCTATCACCGGGCCGTGGCCGCCAGCCACCCCAGCAGCCGCATCCGGAAGTGGTCGGAGCGTAAGTCGTGGCGGCTGGCCCGCAGGGTCGGCACCGGCGACCACATCCTCGGAACCCGGCTGCTCGATGTCCAGCGCGAGCGGGTCACGGCCGGCGCGGACGCCGCCCTGGCGGGCATGTTCACCACCCCCACCGACACGCTGACGCTGCAGCCGGCAGACCCGACCGACCCGGCATCCACCGCGAATGCGGAGGAATCCACCACAACCGAGATGATTCGGTCGACGGCTGACCAGCTGGAATCGACCCCGGTCACGATCACCTTGACCCGTCTTGCGGTTCCCGATCCGGTACCGGCGGACGCGGGCAAGTCGACCCTGCCACTGAAGCCGATCCCCGCGCTTCCGATCCCGGTCGACTCGACCCCGGCCCCGATCATCGAGCGCCGGTCGGCGGCGGCTGAGGCGACCCGCCCGCCCCGGGTGACCTACACGGTGCCCGACGCGGCGAAGACGCCCCGGGTCCGGCGCACCGCCGAGCAGCTCCTCACCGAGGCACGGACGGTCGTAGCCGACTGGCCCGACGCCAGGGTGACGGCCGAGGGTATCCGCCGTGCCCTGCGGGTCTCTCCGGTCAACGCGCGCATGCTGCGTGACGCGCTGCTGGCCGAGCGGGCCGCGTGATGGGAGCACTGCCCGTCTACCGGTGGCGGCTCGCCCCGGACGGCTACGCCACCCGCCGTCAGCTCCGTGCTCGCGGCCTGCGGCAGGGTGGTCAGGAGGTGGCGGCGCAGCTGGAGCGGCCGCGCCGCCGTCGGGGCCCGCTGGTCGCCTACCTGTACCGCGTCGACCTCGCCAAGCCGGTTAGTCCGATGACGCCGGCACGGTGGGCGGCGCTGGCCAAGGCCAACCAGGCCCGCCGCATCTGCCCGCAGTGCGGGCGGGACGCGGGCTACGTCATCCCCGCATCGCTCGGCACCTGCATGCCGTGCGCTTCCCCTTCTACGTCGCCGAGGAGTGCCTGACATGGGCAAGCCCGACACCCGCCGCCTGGACAAGGCGATCCAGCAGAACGAACGCAAGCTGGAGGCGGTCAAGAACCGCGAGATGTGGCCGCTGGACAGCCGGGAGCGCCGCGCCGTGCTCGGTGCGGTCGTGACCGGCACGCGCAGCCTGCACCGGGGCAACGGCACCGCCCGCGCGGACCGGCAGATGGACACCGCCTGGCAGAGCGCCGAGACCCGGCTCATCGCGGAGATCACCGCGTTGAAGACCGAGCGGCAGCGCATCGTCACCGAGGCCGCGCAGGCCAAGGCCGCCAAGAAGTCCTCCGGCTGGTGGTGACCGTGCCCGCCGAGCAGACGCCGCCGGGAGAGTGCCCGCAGTGCTGGCAGCACGCCCACGACCAGCGCGCACACCGCCACCTCGGCCCGCGCGAGGACTGCCCGCAGTGCGTGGACCACATGCGCCATGGCCACCCCTACCTCGTGCCCAAGAAGGAATCCCGCTGGTGGTGACCGCCCCCGCCGGCGCCTGACCCGCACCTGCACCGCTCGGGGGTGGCCGCCGCGCCACCGGCCCGGCCACCCCGGAGCTCTCCTCAACTCCCGCCCCGATCGGGGCAGTCAGGAGATTCGCCAGCATGTCCACGAACGTCGTACGCCTGCACAAGGACACCGACCCGCCCGCCGAACCGGCCCCGGTCACGACGCTGACCGTGGTCCCTGACGCACCGCCCGCGCCTCCGGTGCCGCTGTGGGTGCGCTCCGGGCGCGCCATCCGCCGCGCCGTCACCGATGAGCGGACCAAGACCGCCGCCCGCGCGATCGTGCGGCACAACGCGTATGTGGTCGGCGGGGCGAAGATCGTGGCCCGCCGCACGTGGGACGGCCGTACCGGCTCGCGTTATGAGCGGATGCTGCGGGCCGCCGAGGCGGCCGGCAACCATGAGGTGGCCGCGGAGTGGGAGGAGCGGCTGCAGCGCTTCCGCGAAGCCCGGCACCGGCGCCGCATGGACCTGCTGCACTCCCCGGTCGACGCCGCCAAGGGTGCGGCCGTGACGACCGGAATGGGCATCGGCGGCCTGGTCGCCCTCGGGGTCGTGCTGGCCATCGCTAACAAGGACGCGGCAGACGTCATCACCCCGCTGCAGGCGGTCATCGAGTTCATCGCCCTGCTGATCCGCATCGTCCAGATCGTGTGGGGCCCGCTGGTCTCGATCGGCCCGTTCCTGGCGCTGCTGGCGCTGTGGTCGGTCGGCCGCCACCAGCAGGCCGCCCCGAACTGGGCCCTGCCCGCCAACATCCGCAACGGCGAGGGTGAGCCGATCACCCCGTCCATCGTGGTCAAGGCCCTGCGCGACCTCGGTATCCCGACGCTGCGCAAGGCCGTCCAGGAGATGGGCGACGCCGGCGCCTCGATGCTGTCCCCGATCGTCATCGCCGGGTGCGGCGTCGAGGTCGACGTGACGCTTCCCTCCGGGGTGTCGACCGACGAGGTGCAGAACAGGCGCAAGAAGCTTGCGGAGAACCTGTCCCGGCACGAGCACGAGGTGTTTATCACGATCCCCGAGGCGGCCCGCACGGTGCGGCTGTGGATCGCCGACTCCGGGGCGCTGGACGAGCCGATCGGCCCGTCCCCGCTGGTCACGAACGAGTCGCTGACCGCCGACTACGCCAAGGGCCGCGCCCCGTGGGGGCAGGACCTGCGCGGCGACGCCGCCGCCCTGAGCCTGTATCAGCGGCACCTGCTCATCACCGGTCTGTCCAACCAGGGCAAGACCGCCTCGCTGCGGGCGCTGGCCCTGTGGCTGGCGCTCGACAAGTCGGTGCAGTTCTGGCTCGCCGACCTCAAGGGTGTCGGCGACTGGGCCATGTTCGACGGCATCGCCCAGGTGCTCATCCAGGGCCCGACCGATGACCACGTCATCCAGGCGACCGAGATGGTCGAGGATGCCGTGGAGGAGATGAACCGGCGCATCGAGGTCCGCCGCACTGACCCGAACGCGAAGTTCCCGCCGCTGATCGTCCTGGTCGACGAGGCGCAGGTGGCGTTCATGTGCCCGGCCAAGGACGACGACGGCCGCCCCTACGGCGGGCAGAGGGCCACTTCCCGGTACTTCATGGCCGTCCGCAAGATTCACAACCAGGGCCGTGCAGTGGACGTGCTGATGTGGCAGGGCACCCAGGATCCCACCGACCAGAACCTGCCCAAGCTGGTCCGCGAGGGTGCCCACACCCGCGCCTCCCTGGTGCTGGGCACCGAATCGCAGGCCCGGATGGCGCTGGGTGACAAGGCCGTCAACGGCGGCGCCGCCCCGCATCTGCTGCGTCAGGACCTGGACAAGGGCGCCCTGGTCGTCGCCTCGGGCGGTATCGCCATTCCCGCCGGGCAGGCGTCCATCACGGTGCGCACGCACTTCATCGATGACGACCCCGCCGCCGAGATCGCCGAGCGGGCCAAGGCGCTGCGCGACGGCGTCACCACCCTGCACGCCATCGACCGCACGGTGGAGCACGACCCGCTCGCGGACATCGCCGCGGTCATCGGGGACGCGCCCCGGCTTCGCACCCAGGACGTCATCAAGCGGCTCTCCGCGCTGAACCCGGATGCCTACGGTGACTGGTCACCGGTCGACCTCACCCGCGTTCTGGACGACGCCGGCGCGGAGCCGTACAAGTCCGACGGCCGCATGGTCGTCGGGCGCGACCGCGTCGCCCGCGCCCTCGCCGAACGCAACGCCGAGGATTCCGCTTCCGCCTCCTGACGGCAGGGAGGCGACCCCGCCCGTGTCAGGGAGGCAGGGAGAACTCCCTAAACCCCTCCCTGACCCACCTCCCTGGCCCTGACCAGCACAAATGATCCATCAGGGAGTCAGGGAGGCCCGCAGGTCAGCACCCCTCAAACCCCCTGTGCACGCCACTCGGCAGGGGGTGTCTCAGCCTCCCTGCTGCACCCTCCGAAGGGATTCCGCATGCACCCGGAACACCCCGCCCACGCGCCCGCCGAACGGGCCCTGGACGTCCACCACCCCACCCCCATCACCCCGCCCGTGCCCCTGGCGGCGCCGCTGGTGCCGGTACAGCCGCACAGCCTGCCCACCGTGGCGAGCGTGGTCCTGCCCGACGGGCAGGTCGTCACCGGCTACGCCATCACCCCCGTCCAACCCGAGCCGGTGACCGCCAAGCCGGCCGTCTCCCGCGCCGCGGTGAACGTCGCGCTCGGAGGCGTCGGGTTCCTCGCCGTGTGCGGCGGCCTGCTGCTGCTCACCACGTTCATCGCCGCGCTCACCGCGCTCATCCAGCAGCTCATCATCCTCGCCGCCGTCATCTTCGGCGGGTTCATCGCCGTGCAGGTCTTCGGCCACCGCCCGAGCGGTGCCGGGAGCACGGTCAACATCCGCAAGGCGATCTTCAAGCGCAATCACTTCCACGTCTGACCAGAAGGGACGCCCCTACGTGTTCGAGATCCGCGTCATCTGCGAACCGGCCGATGCCGGTCACATCACCGCCGCCCTCCAGAGCGCGTTCGCCACCGGGCCGGTGCGCCACTACCCGGCCCGCGACGGCCGCCACCGCCTCTACGCCACCGCCGAGCACCACCCCGCCGCACAGGCGTGGCCGACGCCCGAGCAGGCCTACGCGACCGCCCCGAGCATCCGCGACGAGATCGAGTGGGCCGTGCAGGCCATTTCCCGCACGCCCTGCCACGTCCCGTTGGGCCGGGAGTTCTGGCTGCGCAAGGCCGCCCTGCTGGACCGCATCGCCCTGACCGAGAGCCCGGATGGCTTCCACGACGTCGACCAGGACGCCAAGGAGGCCGCCTCCCGCCTCATGGAGGTCGACGACGCGGCCGTGATCTGCGACCCGCGCGCCTACGTCCGCCAGCAGTACGCCCACTGGGCCCAGCACCACTAGCTACGCCAAGGGCGGCCCCCTCTCGCCAAAGAACCGGGGCCGCCCTTGTCCACCTGCCACTCAACTGACCTGTGGAGGTCTTCCAGCATGACGCAACCGACTGACATCCGGCGAGACGGCGTCCGGACGTTACTGCAGACCGCGCTGAGCCTCGCGGCGTCCGGGGTGCCGGTGCTTCCCCTGCGTCGGGGCAAGGTGCCGTTCGGGAACTGCCCCGCGTGCGCGGACAACGCGTGCGGCGGCCGGCCGAACATGAAGACTCCGGGCCCGTGCCGGTGCCCCGGTGTCTGCCACGCGTGGGCCGCCGCCACCACCGACCGGGCCGTCATCGTCTCCCCCCTGTGGCGGGCGGCGTGGCGGCAGGCGGTGTGCGTCGGCTACCACCCCGGCGGCGCCGGGCTGACCGTCGTGGACCTGGACGACGCGGACGCCATCGCCTGGGCCCGTACCGCCCTGCCTGCCACCCGGACCGTTGCGACGACGCGCGGTGAGCACTGGATCTACCGGGGCGCCATGACCTCCCGCAACGCGGTTAGGCCCGGCGTCGACATCAAGTCGACCATGTCCTACACCCGCTACCTCGGTCCCGGCACCGGCATGATGGCCGACCTGCCGGACGCCGTGCGCGCGCTGGCCGTGAAGGAGCCTTTCCCGGCCCGCCCGGCGCCGCTTGTGGTCGTGCCCACCGGTGCCGGGGGCGGGGAGTGCCCGCACCGCACGCCCGCCTACCTGGACCGTGGGATCGCCATGGCCGAGCAGCGCATCACAGCAGCGTCCAGCGCGGTTCACGCAACCGTGTACCGGACGTTCCTGGCCGTGCTGTCCAGGCACGGCCGGTGCGGCTGCCTCACCGACACCCACGTCGCCCGTCTGTTCACCGCCGCGCAGGCCAAGGGCGAGACGACCCGGCACTGTACGGACGCGTGGACCAACGCCCGCACCACGTTGGGACTGTGACGATGTCCGACGACGAGAAGACCCCCGCCCGCGAGGTCATCACCGACTACGCGCAGGCGCACTTCCGGTACTTCCGCACCGCCGACGGGACCGTGTACGCGCAGCGCAACGGCCACCCGGTGGCCCGCCCGATCCGCTCCCAGGGCACCACGGGCAGCCACCGGCAGGAACTGATGGTCGGCATGTTCCGCGACGGCGTCGGGGTGTTCAACGGCACCGCCCTGAAGGAGGCGTTGGACCTGATCGAAGCACTCGCGCTGACCGAGGACGTGCAGCCCGTGCACATCCGCGTCGCCCCCGGCCACAACGGAGCGACCTGGCTGGACTTGGGACGCAGCGACGGCCTGTCCGTCCGCATCCACCCCACCGGCTGGGACCTCACCGTCCCCGACCCGCGCGAGGTCTGCTGGCGGCGCACCCAGCTCACCGGGGAACTCCCCGTGCCGGTCAAGAACACCGACGGCAAGGGCATCGATGCGCTGCTCAGACTGTGCAACTTCGCCACCGCGGAGACGGAGTGCCTGGCCATTGCGTGGCTGGTCGGCTGTCTCGCTCCGTCCGTCCCGGTCCCGGCCCCGTTCCTCACCGGGCCGCAGGGCGCCGGCAAGTCCACCGGCGGGCGGATGCTCGTCAGGGTCGTGGAGGGGATGAGCGGGGACCTGCGCAGGGCCCCGAAGGATGAGGAGAACCTGACCACGGCCGTGGCCGCCGGCTGGGTCACCGCCCTGGACAACCTCTCCCACATGACCCCGGACATGTCCGACGCGATGTGCCGCATCGTCACCGGAGCCGAGGACGTCAAACGGGCACTGTTCACCGACGGGGACGTCTTCCGCGTCGGCTACCGCCGCCCCTTGCTCCTGACCGGCATCGACGTCGGGGTGATCAAGCCCGACCTCGCCGAACGACTCCTTCCCTTGCGGCTGGAGCGCCCCCGCGTCCGCCGCACGGAGGCCGAACTGTGGTCCGACTTCGCAGAAGTGCTGCCCGTCATCCTCGGCTCTCTCCTGGACCTCACCGTGCAGGTGCGGGCGGCGCAGGCGGACATCCCGACCGACCTGCGCATGGCCGACTTCGCGCACGTTTGCGCGCAGCTCGACGCGGCCACCGGTCTGGGAGCGCTCGCCGCCTACCGGGCCAGCCTGGACGACCTCAACGACGACGTCATCGAGGGCGACCTGTTGGCGCAGACGGTGCTCAAGCACGCCGCCGGCATCGAGCCGGGCACCGAGCAGCGGATGACGTCGGCTGAGTGGCTGCACTGCCTCACGGGCCTCTACACGGGCGAGGACTTCCGTCCCCTGCCTAAAGGGTGGCCGACCACCGGCAAAGTGCTCTCAGACCGCCTCAAGCGTCTACAGCCAACCCTCGCCGCCCGGGGCGTCCTCATCGACTGGGGACGCACCAACAGTGCCCGCTATATCGAGATCGCGCGGCCGGCCGCCGCGCCGCCCTCGCCGGAGCAGGAAGCGGCCTTCTGACCGCGCGGCACAACGACCGCTCGCACAAGCAAGAGGAGCACCCGGCGCCGCGTGCTCCTCTTGCTCTTCGGCGGCGGTGCCGCCCTGCGAGGGTCGCGCCGCGAAGCGGCTCCTTCTTCACGCCTTGAGTCGCGCACCACAACAGACACCAACCCCCTCTTTGTCCGAAGTAGAGAGACGCTGCGTCACCTGCGTCACCCGCACCCCGAAAACGGCCGGTGACCTGCCGAGAGACGGGTGACGCAGACAGCCGATCCCTGCGTCACCCCGCGTCACCTGCGTCACCCGATGACGCAGGTCTGTGTCACCGGTGACGCATCTCCATCGTGCTGCGTCACCGCGAATGCGCAGGTCAGAGCGGCGAATGACGCAGATGACGCAGGTGACGCAGAAATCCGGACCTCGGACAGCCATGGGCTGTCGCCCCCAACCGAGTCCATTCGCAGGCACCGCCTTCCCTGGAGGTCTCTACGTGCCGTCCGTTGTCTCAAGCGACCCCCGCGTGACCCTCCGCGGCGGTCTCCCAGACCGGTACCTCACCCCCGAGGACGTCGCCGACATGTTCGGCGTGCCGCTCGAAACCGTCTACCAGTGGCGCAGGAAGCGCACGGGACCGCCTGGCTTCCGTATCGGCAAGTACCTCCGCTACGACCCGGCTGACGTGCGCGCCTACGTCATGCAGCGCAAGAGCGCTGGCCAGGGCGCCGCGTAGCCAAACCAACTCAGAGCAGGGAGAGCCGCCGCGGGCGGCTCTCATGTCGAGAGGACATCGCCGAATGGCCGGTCACATCCAGGACCGTTGGTACAAGACCGAGACAGCACCCAATGGCAAGACGACCAGGGTAAAGACCGACCGATACGGGACCGGCTTGCGCTACCGGGCCCGCTACGTCGCCCCGGACGGGAGCGAACGCAGTAAGTCCTTCCCGGACAAGCAGAAGCGACTTGCAGAAGCGTGGCTGACGCAGATCGCGGCGGACATGACCCGTGGCCAGTACGTCGATCCGTCGGCCGGCAAGGTGACGTTCAAGGAGTTCGCCACCCAGTGGCTGGCCTCCCAGACCACGGACCCCTCCACCATCGTGAACATGGAGCTGAGGTTTCGGCTGCACGCCTTTCCCTATATCGGGTCTCGCTCGCTGAGCGCGTTCCAGCCCGCCCATATCCGTACGTGGGCGCGGGCCCTCGCAGACTCCGGAATGGCAGCGTCCTATCAGCGGACGGTCTTCGCGAATGTCTCCGCTGTGTTCCGCGCCGCCGTGGACGACGGCATTCTGGCCCGGAACCCCTGCCGGGCAGGGTCCGTGCGGGCGCCCAAGCTGGATCGGCGGAAGATCAAGCCGTGGACACGTGACCGGGTGATCGCCGTCCGGGATGACATCCCGAGCCAGTACGCGACAACCGTCGACGTCGGTGCCGGGTGCGGTCTACGGCAGGGGGAGATCTTCGGGCTTGCCGTCGATGAAGTCGACTTCGTGGACGGAGTCGTGCACGTCGTGCGGCAAGTCAAGCTGGTCGGCCCGCAGATGGTGTTCGCCCCGCCCAAGGGCGGCAAGCTACGAGACGTGCCGCTGCCCAATGTGGTGTCCGATGCGCTTGCCGCTCACATCACCCGCCGGCCCCCCATCGACGTCACTCTGCCGTGGAAAACCCCGGACGGGCCGCCCGTCACCGCGAAATTGCTGTTCTACTCCCGGGAGCGCAAGGCGCTGAACAGGAACTACTTCAACATGTACCTGTGGAAGCCCGCTCTGATCGCTGCCGGCGTCATTCCGGAACGGGCGCCGGGGGAGCGGTTCAAGCCGTCGCGTGAGCACGGCATGCATGCCTTGCGGCACTACTACGCGTCGGTGCTGCTGGACTCGGGGGAGAACATCAAGGCGCTGGCCGAGTACCTCGGTCACTCTGACCCGGGATTCACGCTCCGGACGTACACGCACCTCATGCCGAACAGCCAGGATCGGGCTCGCCGAGCCATCGACGCCGCATTCGGCGCACCCGACGCGGATGACGGCCCTCGTGAGGACGACGCGCTGTCGTAAGCGGCGCCGGGGCCGAAACAGGCCGTCGGCCGTGCCCTTCCACGTAGGAAGAACACGGCCGACGGCCCACAGACGGCCCAGGGGAGCGGTTACCCGCTCTGACCTGGGGCGATATCACACGTCGAAGTAGAGCTCGAACTCGTGCGGGTGCGGACGCAGCTGCAGCGGCGCGATCTCGTTGGTGCGCTTGAAGTCGATCCACGTCTCGATCAGGTCCGACGTGAACACGTCGCCCTGGAGGAGGAACTCGTGGTCGGCCTCCAGCGCGTCGAGCACGGCGTTCAGCGAGGTCGGGACCTGGGCGACGTTCGCGTGCTCCTCGGGAGCCAGCTCGTACAGGTCCTTGTCGATCGGCTCGGCCGGCTCGATCTTGTTCTTGATGCCGTCCAGGCCCGCCAGCAGCAGGGCCGAGAAGGCCAGGTACGGGTTGCCGGAGGAGTCCGGGGCGCGGAACTCGACGCGCTTGGCCTTCGGGTTCGACCCCGTGATCGGGATACGCATCGCGGCGGAGCGGTTGCGCTGCGAGTACACCAGGTTGATCGGCGCCTCGAAGCCCGGCACCAGACGGTGGTACGAGTTCACCGTCGGGTTGGTGAAGGCCAGCAGCGACGGGGCGTGCTTGAGGATGCCGCCGATGTAGTAGCGGGCGGTGTCCGACAGGCCCGCGTAACCGGCCTCGTCGTAGAACAGCGGGTCGCCGTTGCTCCACAGCGACTGGTGCACGTGCATGCCCGAGCCGTTGTCACCGAAGATCGGCTTCGGCATGAAGGTCGCGGTCTTGCCGTTGCGCCAGGCCACGTTCTTCACGATGTACTTGAACAGCTGCAGGTCGTCGGCGGCGGCCAGCAGGGTGTTGAACTTGTAGTTGATCTCGGCCTGGCCGGCGGTGCCCACCTCGTGGTGCTGGCGCTCGACCTTCAGGCCGGACTTCTCCAGCTCCAGGGAGATCTCGGCGCGCAGGTCGGCGAAGTGGTCGACCGGCGCCACCGGGAAGTAGCCGCCCTTGTAGCGGACCTTGTAACCGCGGTTGTTCTCCACCGCACCGGTGTTCCAGGCACCCGCCTCGGAGTCGATGTGGTAGAAGGACTCGTTCGCGCTGGTCGCGAAGCGTACCGAGTCGAAGACGTAGAACTCGGCCTCGGGACCGAAGTACGCGGTGTCCGCGATACCGGTGGAGGCGAGGTAGGCCTCGGCCTTCTTCGCCACGTTGCGCGGGTCACGGGAGTACTGCTCGCCCGTGATCGGGTCGTGGATGAAGAAGTTGATGTTGAGGGTCTTGTCCCGGCGGAACGAGTCGACACGGGCGGTGGACAGGTCGGCACGCAGAGCCATGTCGGACTCGTGAATGGCCTGGAAACCACGGATCGACGATCCGTCGAAGGCCAGCTCCTCGTCCGGGTCGAACGCCTCAACGGGCACCGTGAAGTGCTGCATGACGCCCGGCAGGTCGCAGAAGCGGACGTCGATGAACTTGACGTCCTCGTCCGCGATGAACTTCTTGGCCTCGTCGGCGTTCTGGAACATCCAGCTCCTCCTACTCCCGACCGTCCTCGCCGGGGTGGTAGATCGTTCGTGCGGCCAGTGCGGTGGCACACGCTGGTCTCGACCCTAGGGACGGGTGATTTCTCGGGCGTGACCCGTTTGTTTCGCAGAAGTTAACCGGCCACCGTTCCACCCTAGCCCCGGGACACCCCGCCGTACCCCGGTCATTTCGGGCACAGTACCGTGGTCGGGTGGACAACAGGCAAGCACTCGGATCGTGGCTCTCCGGGCCCCGCGCGGCCATGGAAGAGGCCGGTGCCGACTTCGGCTACCGCGGCGAGCAGCTCGGTCTGCCCGAGGAGGGGCCGAACTCGATCGCCCGGCCCGGACGGCGCGTCGGCGCGCTCGCCGTGGACTGGGCACTGAGCGTCCTGATCGCATACGGCCTGATCACGGACGGCTACAGCCCGGCTACCAGCAACTGGGCGCTGGGTGTTTTCTGCGTCATGAGCGTGCTGACCGTCGGCACGATCGGCTTCACACCCGGTAAGCGGCTCTTCGGCATCCGGGTGGTGGCCCTGGAGACCGGCACGGTCAATCCCCTGCGGGCCGTGCTGCGCACGATCCTGCTGTGCCTCGCGATTCCGGCGCTGATCTGGGACCGGGACGGCAGGGGGCTGCACGACCGGCTGGCGAAGACCGTCGAGGTACGGATCTGAGACAGCGCCGCCGAGCCGCGGGCCGTCGCTTGTCCTTGTGGCTCCGTCGCCCTCGACGCGCGCTCGTCCGCCGACGCGACTGTCCGCTTCGCGGAGCGAGGTCCGGCTAGCCCCGCCGCGCCCACGGCCGTGGCTTCTCCGGGTTGCGGACCGCCCGGACACGGGTGACGCGCCCGTCGGAGACGTCGGACGAGGCTACGGTCACGACGACGCCGGCACGCTGGGTCACCCGGCCCGGGACACCGTTGACCGAACGCTCCGGGAGTTCGAGCCCCGGAGCCTTGTCGGCGCTGGCGACCATGTACTGGGAGCGCTGGAGGTCCCCCATAGGGGACCTCGTGAACGCCGAGCCGCGCGGCCCGCCCCCGCCCAGCCCCGGCCCCGGGCACCGGAGCGACTCACCGCCGCCGCAGTACCGCGCGCAGTACCTCCCGCAGCTCGGCCTCCGGATCCGCCGCCGCGCCGGCCGCCCGCCACGCCACGAACCCGTCCGGCCGCACCAGCACCGCCCCGTCGGCCGTCGTCCCGTGGGCCCCGGCCCAGTCGCCGTCCGGAGCGTCGTACGCCAGGTCGGCACCCGGCCCCGCACCGATCCGGTACGCGGCCAGCCGGACACCCTCCGTGTCGGCGATCCGGCGCCCGGCGGCCTGCCAGGCGGCCCCCGCGGCCGAGCCGGCGTCACTCAGCAGGACCAGTGACCGCTCGTACAGATCGACAGTCGAGCACCGTTCGCCCGCCCGCCGCAGCCACAGGTGCGGGGCCCTGCTGCCCGGTTCCCCGGTCAGGCGCAGCCCGTCCGGTACGACCGGCTGGTCCGGGTCGGCGCCCACGACGGCGCCCGCGGGGTAGCGGTAGCCGAGGACCACGTTGAGGATGCCGCCGCGCTTGCCGCCGCCGATGCCGGGCGCCGGGGCGAAGCCGGGGTGGCTGTGTTCCACCGAGCGGGCCGAGGCCCGGGCGCTGGTGGCGAGGGCGACGGGCCGGCGCTCGGCGTCGTAGGTGTCCAGCAGCCCGGGACCGGCCCAGCCGTCGAGGACGGCGGCCAGCTTCCAGGCGAGGTTGTGCGCGTCCTGGATCCCGGTGTTGGAGCCGAACGCACCGGTCGGGGACATCTCGTGGGCGGAGTCGCCGGCGAGCAGGACCCGGTCGTCCCGGTAGCGTTCGGCGACGCGTTCGGCGGCGCGCCAGGACGCCTTGCCGGTGATCTCCACGTCGAGGTCGGGGACGCCGACCGCCCGGCGGATGTGCCGGGTGAGCCGCTCCTCGGTGAACTCCTCCAGGGTTTCGCCGTGTTCGGGGTGCCAGGGGGCGTGGAAGACCCAGCGTTCCTTGTTGTCGACGGGCAGCAGGGCGCCGTCGGCCTCGGGGTCGGTGAGGTAGCAGCAGATGAAGCGCCGGTCGCCGACGGCGTCGGCGAGCAGCTTGGACCGGAAGGTGACGCTGACGTTCGCGAAGAGGTCGCCGGGGCCGCTCTGCCCGATGCCGAGCCGGTTCCGGACGGGGCTGCGCGGGCCGTCGGCCGCGACCAGGTAGTCCGCGCGGACGGTGTAGAGGTCGTCGCGGTCGCGGTCGCGGACGTAGGCGGTCACTCCTTCGGGGTCCTGAGCGAAGGACTCCAGCTCGTGGAAGTACCTGAGGTCGCCGCCGAGGGCGCGGGCCCCGTCCAGGAGCACCGGTTCCAGGTCGTTCTGGCTGCACAGACACCAGCTCGTGGGGCTGAACCGGGCCAGCCCGCCGCCGGGGTCGATCTCCCGGAACAGCCACTCGCCCGCGTCCTGGGCCAGCGTCGGGGTCTGCAGGATGCCGTGGTTGTCGGCGAGGAGGGACGCCGCCGTCTTGATGTCCGGCTCGATGCCGGCCACCCGGAACAGCTCCATCGTCCGCACGTTGTTGCCACGGCCGCGCGGGTGGATCGAGGTCCCGGAGTGCCGCTCGACGAGCATGTGCCGTACGCCGAGACGGCCCAGGAACAGGGACAGGGACAGGCCCACCAGTGAGCCGCCCACGACTAGGACGGGCACGTGGTGATCGGCTTTGTGCTGCATCGACGACTCCAGAGGCAGGGCGGGGGAGTGGGGGACCTCGGAGTTTCCATGCCCTCTCGGAAGCGCTTCGCGTGCTCAATCACCCTCCTGGTTCACACGAGTCGCGCACTCCGGAGGACAGGAACAGGATCAAGGAACGCTGACGTCCCCCGTCACGGGCGGCGTTCACCCTCTGCTTCCCTGAAGGAGATGTGCGCAGTATGACCACCACGTCGGAAAAGGTTTCGGAACAGCTGGCGCGGCAGGTGTCGAAACGGGTCTCGCAATCCGTCTTCGACGGCTCCCGCCTCCGGGTCGTCCTGCTGGTGGACGTATACGACGGTGCCCAGCAGCAGTTCCTGGAGGCCTACGAGCAACTGTGCAACCAGGTCGCGTCGGTGCCCGGCCATGTCAGCGACCAGTTGTGCCAGTCGATCGAGAACCCGTCCCAATGGCTCATCACCAGTGAGTGGGAGAGTGCCCCGCCGTTCCTCGCCTGGGTGAACAGCGAGGAGCACGTCCAGATGGTGGAGCCGCTGCACAGCTGCGTCCGGGACACCCGGTCGCTGCGCTTCCACATCGTGCGCGAGACGGGTGGCGAGGCGGCGGCCGCCCCCGCGGCCAAGCGCCGGCTCCAGGCCTCCCCGCGGATCGGCGATGGCGTGATCCGGCACGCGCTCACCTTCACGGTGAAGCCGGGCAGCGAGGCCGAGGTCGCGAAGATCCTCGCGGACTACTCCTCGCCCGAGGCGCGGGTCGACGAGAACACACGGCTGTGCCGCACCTCCCTGTTCATGCACGGCAACCGGGTCGTACGGGCCATCGAGGTGCGCGGCGACCTGCTGGCGGCGCTGCGCCACGTCGCCCGGCAGCCCGAGGTCCGGGCGGTCGAGGAGGCCATCAACCCCTACCTGGAGCAGGAGCGGGATCTCAACGACCAGGAGTCGGCGCGGGTGTTCTTCACCCGGGCGGCGCTGCCGGCCGTGCACCACGTCACCGCGGACGAGCTGGTCGAGGGCGAGCGGCTCGCGCTGTACTACCCGGCCCGGCCGGGCCGCGGGATGGAGCTGGCCCAACTGCTCGCGCGGGGGGACGAGGCGGCGGCCGAGGACCCGCGCAGCCCGGTGCTGCGCAGCACGATCTTCCAGCGGGACGACGTCGTCGTACGGCTGGTCGACCACCGTGCCGGCGTGGCCGTGGACGTCGCCCCGGCGGCCCCGCTGACCGCGCTGCTGGACGGCGAGGTCGTCCGGATGCAGCTCGTCACCGACCGGCGCTCGCCGGACGCCTGAGACCCACAGCCGCACCACACCCACGGAGGACTGTCGTGATCAAACCCCTTCCGAAGATCGTGGACCTCAGCGAGGTCGAGCCCAACACCCGGCGCGGGGGCGATCTGCGCGCCATGCTCACCCCGGCCACGGTGGGCTCGACCAGCGGTTTCATGGGCGTGGCCCTCGTGCAGCCAGGCGACCGCATCGGTGAGCACTACCACCCGTACTCCGAGGAGTTCGTGTACGTCGTCTGTGGCGAGCTGGAGGTGGACCTGGACGGCGAGCCGCACCCGCTGCGGCCCGAGCAGGGGCTGATGATCCCCATCAACATGCGGCACCGCTTCCGCAACGTCGGCAACGTGGAGGCGCGGATCGTCTTCCACCTGGGCCCGCTGGCCCCGCGTCCGAGTCTGGGCCACGTCGACACGGAGGAGACACAGCCGGTGGCCGTCGCCGCCGAGGCGGGGCAGGCCCGATCATGACCCGGCGCGTGGCGGTGACCGGTATAGGCATCGTGGCCCCGGGCGGGATCGGCGTGCCGGCGTTCTGGGATCTGCTCGCCGAAGGCCGTACCGCGACGCGCGGCATCACGTTCTTCGACCCCGCCGGACTGCGGTCGCGGATAGCCGCGGAGTGCGACTTCGACCCGGCGGCGCACGGTCTGGACACCGAGCAGGTGGAACGGGCGGACCGGTACATACAGTTCGCCCTGGTCGCCGGCGAGGAGGCGGTACGGGACTCCGGTCTCGACGTCGCCGGGGAGGACCCGTGGCGGATCGGGGTCTCCCTCGGAACCGCCGTCGGCGGCACCACCCGCCTGGAGCACGACTACGTCCTGGTGAGCAGCCGCGGGCAGCGCTGGGACGTGGACCCGAACCAGGCGGAGCCGCAGCTGCACCGGGCGTTCTCGCCGAGCACCGCGGCCTCCGCGGTGGCGGAACGTTTCGGCGCCCAGGGTCCGGTGCAGACCGTGTCCACCGGCTGCACCTCCGGACTCGACGCCGTCGGATACGCCTTCCACACCGTCCAGGAAGGCCGGGCCGACATATGCATCGCGGGGGCCGCGGACTCGCCCATCTCCCCGATCACCATGGCCTGCTTCGACGCGATCAAGGCCACCTCCCCGAACAACGACGACCCCGCGCACGCCTCCCGGCCCTTCGACAACAACCGTGACGGCTTCGTCATGGGCGAGGGCGGCGCGGTGCTCGTCCTGGAGGAACTGGAACACGCCCGGGCCCGCGGCGCCCATGTCTACTGCGAGTTCGGCGGCTACGCCACCTTCGGCAACGCCTACCACATGACCGGCCTGACCAAGGAGGGCCTGGAGATGGCGCGGGCCATCAAGACCGCCCTCGACCAGGCCCGGCTCGACCCCACCGCGATCGACTACGTCAACGCCCACGGCTCCGGCACCCGGCAGAACGACCGCCACGAGACGGCGGCCGTGAAGCGGGCGCTCGGCCACCACGCCTACGACACCCCGATGAGCTCCATCAAGTCCATGGTGGGGCACTCCCTCGGGGCGATCGGCGCCATAGAACTGGTCGCCTGCGTGCTGGCCCTCGCCAAGCAGGTCGTCCCCCCGACCGCCAACTACGAGATCCCCGACCCCGAGTGCGACCTGGACTACGTCCCCCGGGTCGCCCGCGAACGCCAGCTGACCAGCGTGCTGTCCGTGGGCAGCGGGTTCGGTGGCTTCCAGTCCGCGGTGATCCTGACCCGGCCGAGGGAGTGAGGACACGATGAGCGAACCGCAGGACCGGCAGGCGGCCGTCACCGGTATCGGGGTGGTCGCGCCCAACGGCACCAGCACCGACACTTTCTGGAAGGCCACCCAGGAGGGCCTCAGCGTCCTCGACCGGGTCACCCGCGAGGGCTGCGAGCACCTTCCCCTCAAGGTGGCCGGCGAGGTCCGCGACTTCGACCCGGCGGCCACGATCGAGGAGCGCTTCCTCGTCCAGACCGACCGGTTCACGCACTACGCCATGGCCGCCGCCGACTTCGCGCTCGGTGACGCCCGGCTCGGCCAGGCCGACACCCCCGACGCGCCCTACTCCATCGGCGTGGTCACCGCCGCCGGGTCCGGCGGCGGCGAGTTCGGCCAGCGCGAACTCCAGCAACTGTGGGGCAAGGGCAGCCGGTTCGTCGGGCCGTACCAGTCCATCGCCTGGTTCTACGCCGCCAGCACCGGCCAGGTCTCCATCCGCCGCGGCTTCAAGGGCCCCTGCTCGGTCGTCGCCTCCGACGAGGCCGGCGGTCTCGACGCCCTCGCCCACGCGGCCCGGGCGGTGCGGCGCGGCACCGACGCGATCGTGGCCGGCTCCACCGAGGCACCGCTCGCGCCGTACTCGATGGTCTGCCAGCTCGGCTACGAGGAACTCAGCCGCGAGACCGACCCGGCCCGCGCCTACCGGCCGTTCACGGAGGGAGCCTGCGGGTTCGTGCCGGCCGAGGGCGGCGCGATGCTCGTGATCGAGGCGGCGGGCACGGCGCGCGACCGAGGCGCCGACGTCCGGGCCGTCGTCGCCGGCCACGGAGCCACCTTCACCGGCGCCTCGCGCTGGACGGAGTCCCGCGAGGGCCTCGCCCACGCGATCCGGCAGGCCCTGCGGGAGGCCGGCTGCGCCCCCGAGGAGGTCGACGTCGTCTTCGCCGACGCCCTCGGCGTGCCGGAGGCGGACCGGGCCGAGGCCCTGGCCATCGCCGACGCACTCGGCGAGCACCGCACCCGGGTGCCCGTCACGGCACCGAAGACCGGAATCGGCCGCGGGTACTGCGCCGCCCCCGTGCTCGACACCGCGGCGGCCGTGCTCGCCCTGGAGCACGGCCTGATCCCGCCGACGCCGAACGTCTTCGACGTCTGCCACGACCTCGACCTCGTGACCGGCCGCGCCCGGCCCGCCGAGCTGCGTACGGCACTGGTGCTCAGCCGCGGACTCATGGGGTCGAACTCTGCGCTGGTGCTGCGGCACGGCGCCGCGCAGTGAGCACAGCAAAGGAGGAAAGCACATGTCCCAGATCACCGTGGAAGAACTCGCCGCGCTGATGAAGAAGGCCGCCGGAGTCACCGTCAGCCCACAGCAGCTCCAGGAGAAGCCCGACACCGGCTTCGACGTCCTCGGCGTCGACTCGCTGGGCCTGCTCGGCATCGTCGGCGAGCTGGAGAACGCGCACGGCACCCCGATGCCGGTCGACGCGGAGCGCTGCAAGACGCCCCAGCAGTTCCTCAACCTCGTCAACAGCACCCTGATGGCAGGAGCCTGAGATGGCAGGACACACCCAGAACGAGATCACCATCGCCGCCCCGCTGGACCTGGTCTGGGACATGACCAACGACCTGGAGCGCTGGCCCCAGCTGTTCAGCGAGTACGCGTCGGTGGAGGTCCTCAAGAAAGAGGGCGAGAAGACGACGTTCCGGCTGACCATGCACCCGGACGACAACGGCACCGTCTGGAGCTGGGTCTCCGAGCGCGAACCGGACCGCGACAGCCTCACCGTCACGGCCCGCCGCGTCGAGACCGGCCCCTTCGCCCACATGAACATCCACTGGCGGTACGAGGAGGTACCGGCCGGCACCCGGATGGTGTGGACCCAGGACTTCGCGATGAAGCCGGACGCGCCCGTCGACGACGCCTGGATGACCGACAACATCAACAAGAACTCCAAGGTCCAGATGGCCCTGATCCGCGACAAGATCGAGAAGGCGGCCACCGGTCACCGGCCCGCCCCGGCCCTGGCCGACTAGCCGGACGGAGGACAAGACCGTGCACCAGGCCCTGATCGTCGCCCGCATGGCCCCGGGTTCCGCCCCCGACATCGCCAAGGTGTTCGCGGAGTCCGACCGCGGAGAGCTGCCGCACCTCGTCGGAGTCGTCCGGCGCAGCCTCTTCCAGTTCGGCGATGTGTACATGCACCTCATCGAGTCCGAGCGCGAGCCGGGACCGGCCATCGCCAAGGTCACCTCGCACCCCGAGTTCAAGGAGGTCAGCGAGCGGCTCTCGGCGTATGTCAGCGCGTACGACCCGGAGACCTGGCGCTCTCCGAAGGACGCGATGGCGCAGCGCTTCTACCTCTGGGAGCGCGACGCCGGCGCCTGACCCCCCTCCCGGACACCGGTGCCGGGCCCGCGTCCGACGCGGGCCCGGCACCGGTGTCCTGCGGGAAAGCACGGCTCACACGGGGACCGTGCAGTCGAACGCGTGCAGATAGGGGTTGACCGGCCGGATGTCACCGACGGTCAGGCCCGCCGCCTCCAGCCGCCCGACCATGCTCCTGGTGGTGTGCTTGGCGCCGCCGACGTTCAGGAGCAGCAGCAGGTCCATCGCGGTGCTGAAGCGCATCGACGGGGTGTCGTCGACGAGGTTCTCGATGACCACGATCCGCGCACCGGGGCCACCCGCCTCGACGACGTTGCCCAGCAGCCTGGCCGTGGACTCGTCGTCCCACTCCAGGATGTTCTTGATGATGTAGACGTCGGCCTCGACCGGGACCGACTCGCGGATGTCACCCGGCACGATCCGCGCCCGCTCCGCGAGATCCCCGCCCGGGCGCAGCCGGGGCAGGGCGTTCTCCACCACCCGCGGCAGGTCCAGCAGCCAGCCCCGCATCGCCGGGTACTTGTCCAGCAGGCAGGCCACCACGTGCCCCTGCCCGCCGCCGAGGTCCGCCACCGACCTGCTGGCGGACAGGTCCAGCAGCGCGGCGACATCGCGCGCCGACTGCTCGCTGGACGTGGTCATCGCACGGTTGAAGACATCGGCCGACTCCGGCGCGTCCTCGTTCAGGTAGACGAAGAACTCCTTGCCGTACAGGCCCTCGACGACGTTCTTCCCGGTGCGCACGGCCTCGTCCAGCTTCGGCCAGGCGTCCCACGTCCAGGGCTCGGTGCACCACAGGGAGATGTCGCGCAGGCTGTGCGGATCGTCCTCGCGCAGCAGCCGGGACATCTCCGTGTGGCCGAACGTCCCGTCCGGGTGCTCGGCGAAGACGCCGTAGCAGGACAGGGCGCGCAGCAGCCGGCGCAGCGGCTTCGGCTCGGTCTTCACCGCGGCCGCGAGGTCCTCCACGGCCAGGGGGGTGTCCCCGAGGGCGTCGGCGACCCCGAGCCGGGCGGCCGCGCGGACGGCGGCGGCACACGCCGCCCCGAAAACGAGCTCTCTCAGCCGCATCGACGGCGGCGGGGACGGGGGTGCCCCGTGCGCGGGGGGAGCCGAGAGCTCGGGGGATGGTGCGGTCATGTGCCGCCTTCCTTCCTTGCCTGGGTGGGATACGGCGCCTGGGTGGGGTACGGCCGTCCGGTCAGCACAGCCCCGCGGGCTTCGAGGCCCCGCAGAGGTTGCCCTGGAAGACGTTGCTGCTCTTGGTGGCTTCCTGGTTGACGAGGTCCGCCGGGCCGTTGCCGGCCAGCCAGTTGCCCGAGATCCGGTTCCGCTCGCTCGTGGCGCCCACGAAGCTCTTGAACAGGACGATCCCGCCCGACAGCGGGGACGCACCGGAGTTGTCGCTGACCAGGTTGTGCTTCACCACGGTGTCGTCGGCGCCGGTCAGGATGATGCCGGAGCCCTGCAGGAAGGGCAGCCGCGCGGTCGCCGCGCAGTACTTGTTGTTCTGCTCGATGAGGTTGTGGCTGACCGTCAGCGCGCCCGCCTTCGGCTTGTTCTCGTCGCCGACGACGAAGACACCTGCGCAGTTGCCGGTGAGGTGGTTGTGCTTGACGGTGAGGTTGCGCAGCCGGCGGACGGTGATGCCGATCCGGTTGTCCTCCAGCTGGTTCTGGTCGAGGACGGTGCCCCCGGTGTCAGCGGCGCCCTGCTCAGCGGTGATGGTGTTGGCGAGGAACAGGCCCGCGTCCCCGTTGGAGCGGGCGACGTCGTGCCGGTAGACGCTGCGGGTGGAGCGCTCCTCCGCGATGCCCCACTGGCCGTTCTTGTCGGCCGTCACCGCGCGCACGGTCAGGCCGTCCGCGCCCACGGCGATGACACCGATCTTGGCGAAACCGGTCACGGTCAGGTCGGCGACGGTGACGTTCCGGACGGGCTGGTTCTTGGCTCCGACCACACAGATGCCGTTGCCCTGCCCCGCGCAGCTCTTCTTGTCCTTCGCGGTGCTTCCGGCCTTGGTGGCGGCCGGTTCGAGCACGGTGTCCGGGCCCACGCCGCGCAGCGTGATACCGGACGTGGTCACCTCGACGCTCTCGTGGTACGTGCCGGCCTGCACGAGCACCGTGTCGCCGGACCGCGCGGCGTCCACCGCCTTCTGGATCGACTCACCCGGATGCACGACGTGCACCTGGTGGGCGGCCGACGCCGGGGCGGCGCCGAGGAGCGCGCCGAGGACTGCGGTGCTGCAGGCAACGTACGGAATATGGCGTTTTGTCACATTCGGAAGGCTAGGAGCGCATGAGCCGATTACCGGCAGGATGCTCCGTTCGGCGGCGTGTCAGGGGCCCATCCGCGCCACACCGGTGCCCGGACGTCCCGGGAACGGCCGCGCCGGGTTGCTAGCTTCGCGAGCTGTCGGAAGGTCCCGGCCGCCGTGTGCGGAGTCGGGGGCGTGACGGAGCGGAGGCAACGTGACGGGCACGAGTGAACATCCGGACGGGCCGGCGGTCGCCCCGGTCGGGCGCAGGGGCTTCCTGGCATCGGCCGCCCTGGCCGCCACGTCACCGATCCCGGCCGCCGCTCCCGCTTCGGCCGCGGGGCCGGCCGCACCACCGGCCCCGGGCGCCGCTCCGGCACCGGCCGCCGCGGGGCCGGCCGCCGGTCCGGCCGCCCCGCCCGTTCCGGTCGCCGCGCCCGGGCACGGCTCCATGTCCCGCCTGCTCTCGGTGCCCGAGGGCGACCGCGGGATCGACTGGCTCCGGGCGGCCCTGCAACTGGCTGTGCAGCTCGAACTCGCCACCATCCCGCCGTACCTGTGCGGCTGGTGGTCGGTCAGGGACCGCCGCGGTGAGGCCGCCCGGCTGATCCGGCGCATCATCAGCGACGAGATGTACCACCTGGGCGTCGTGTGCAACCTGCTCGTGGCCGTGGGCGGGCGACCCAGGCTCAAGGACGCGGCGCCCCGCTACCCCTGCCCGCTGCCCGGCGGTGTGCGCGCCGGAGTGAACGTGTACCTCTCAGGCCTCACCAGGGCCTTGGTGCGCGACGTGATGATGGAGATCGAGGCACCCGAGGCCCCGCTCGCCCGTACGGAGGCGGACTCGCCCACCATCGGCGGCTTCTACGGCGACCTGCAGGCGGCGTTCCGGCGCACGGCGCCGTATCTGTCGGCCGAGGGTCAGCTCTCCGACCGCATCGGCTCCGACGTGCTGGAGCCGGTCACCGGCCTGGACGACGTCGAGCGGTCCCTCGAGATCGTCAGGGAACAGGGCGAGGGCACCACGAGCTCCCCGGCCGACGCCTTCCAGAACGACCACCCGGCGCACTACTACGCCTTCGCGGAGATCTACCACGGGCGGCAACTGCGCAGGACGGCCCAGGGCTGGCAGTTCACCGGTGCGCCCGTACCCTTCCCCGACGTCCGTCCCATGGCCCCGGTCCCGCCCGGCGGCTGGCCCAGCCCGCCGGCACAGGTCCGGCGACTGCTGGACCAGTTCGACAGCACCTACTCCGCAGTGCTGGACGCGCTGGACGAGGCGTGGGACGGCGGCGGGGGCCGCAGCCTGGGCGCGGCGATCCGCGCCATGCGCGCGATGGAGGAGCCGGCGGTGGAACTGATGGAGACACCGGTCCCGAACGGGCCGGGCACTTACGGCCCCCAGTTCCTGCCCGGCTGATCAGACGGTGTGGGTTCGGCGCCCCGGGGGCGCGGGGAACTGCGCGACCAGCCCCAACGGCGCGGCAGACAACCAGCCCGCCGCGCCCCCTACGGCGGAACTCTCAACGACCCTTGGGCATGCGCATGCCTTTGGGCATGGGCCCCTTGGGTACCGGCATGTTGCTCATCAGGTCCCCCATGGCCCGCAGCCGGTCAGTGGTGGCCGTCACCTGGGGACCGGTGAGCACGCGCGGGAACTTCAGCAGCGTCGTGCGCAGCTTCTTCAGCTCGACCTGGCCCTCGCCGGTGCCGACGATCACGTCGTGCACCGGTACGTCCGCGACGATGCGGTTCATCTTCTTCTTCTCGGCGGCCAGCAGGCTCTTCACCCGGTTCGGGTTGCCCTCGGCGACCAGCACGATGCCGGCCTTACCGACCGCCCGGTGCACCACGTCCTGGCTGCGGTTCATCGCCACCGCCGGAGTGGTCGTCCAGCCCCGGCCGATGTTGTCCAGCACGGCGGCCGCGGCGCCCGGCTGGCCCTCCATCTGGCCGAACGCGGCCCGCTCGGCCCGGCGGCCGAACACGATGGCCGTCGCCAGCAGAGCGATCAGCAGGCCGAAGATGCCCAGGTAGATCGGGTGGCCGAGCAAGAAGCCGATCGCGAGGAAGACACCGAGGGTGCCGATGCCGACGGCCGCGAGTACAAGACCGATCTTCTTGTCGGCCTTGCGGGTCATCTTGTACGTGAGAGCGATCTGCTTCAGTCGCCCTGCGTTCGCGGCGTCCGCCGCGGTTTCCTTCCTCGCCATGCCACGAAGTCTACGTGTCCCCCGGGAGTGCGGACGACGGCAGTGCCCGGGGCGACGGGGTCAAGGGCGGTCGGCGGCCTGCTCCAGGACGCGCTGCGCCTCGACCCGGTCCTTGGCGCGCCGGCGGTCCTCCAGCACGGAGGTCCACGCGTTGCGGCGGGCGGTGCGCTGGCCGCCGCTCATGAGCAGGTGCTCGACGGCGCGGAGGGCGTCGGTGAAGGACGGGATGGCGGTGGCGCGTACGGGCGCGGCCTGCATGATCGAGGTCCCCCCTCGGAGCGGGTGGCGTACGGGGCGTGATACCAGAGTCACTGATTGGTGTTACCAGGGCATGTCCGAGCGGTCAAACGCCAATGAAGCCTTGATACAGAGCGCTGAAACACTGACGCGGCCCTGACGTCCGCCCTCATCAGCGAGGACGGTCAGGACCGCGTCGACTCGGCCATTACTGGCCAGTAATTGCTTGTGCGTGAATTCACACAGCCTGCGTGGCGATGTAGGTGCCACGCTTCTCGACGGCCATCTGGTACAGGCGCCCGGCGCGGTACGACGACCGCACCAGCGGACCGGACATCACGCCGGAGAAGCCGATCTGCTCGGCCTCCTCCTTCAGCTCGACGAACTCGTGCGGCTTGACCCAGCGCTCGACCGGGTGGTGCCGGACGGAGGGGCGCAGGTACTGGGTGATGGTGACCAGTTCGCAGCCCGCCTCGTGCAGCTGCTTGAGCGCCTCGCTGACCTCCTCGCGGGTCTCGCCCATGCCGAGGATCAGGTTCGACTTGGTCACCAGGCCGTAGTCGCGGGCCTCGGTGATGACCTTCAGGGAGCGCTCGTAGCGGAAGCCGGGGCGGATCCGCTTGAAGATCCGCGGGACCGTCTCGACGTTGTGCGCGAAGACCTCGGGGCGGGCGGAGAAGACCTCGGCGAGCTGCTCGGGGACCGCGTTGAAGTCGGGAGCCAGCAGCTCCACCTTCGTACGGCCGGCTTCCCGGTCAGCCGTCTGCCGGTGGATCTGGCGGACCGTCTCCGCGTACAGCCAGGCGCCGCCGTCCTCCAGGTCGTCGCGGGCGACGCCGGTGATGGTGGCGTAGTTCAGGTCCATCGTGACCACGGACTCACCGACGCGGCGCGGCTCGTCGCGGTCCAGGGCCTCGGGCTTGCCGGTGTCGATCTGGCAGAAGTCGCAGCGCCGGGTGCACTGGTCGCCGCCGATGAGGAAGGTCGCCTCGCGGTCCTCCCAGCACTCGTAGATGTTCGGGCAGCCGGCTTCCTGGCAGACCGTGTGCAGGCCCTCGCTCTTCACGAGGTTCTGCATCTTCGTGTACTCGGGACCCATTTTCGCCCGGGTCTTGATCCACTCGGGCTTGCGCTCGATGGGGGTCTGGCTGTTGCGGACCTCCAGGCGCAGCATCTTGCGTCCGTCGGGTGCGACTGCGGACACGACCGGCTCCCTAGCGATTGATTCTTCGGCGTTCCCAAGGGTACGCCCGTGGATTTGGTGGCCCGGAGTTGGTTCTGGCCTGGGCTGGCTCAGGCGGACGCGGTGTCGATCACCCGAGGCTTCAGATCCGCGTTCCCGAGGACGTCCTGGAGGTGCTTCTCGACGATCGGCAGTACCTCGTCGATGGTGACCTCGCGGCCGAGTTCGTGCGAGAGGGAGGTGACGCCCGCGTCGCGGATGCCGCACGGGATGATCTTGTCGAAGCTCGCCGTGTCCGGGTTCACGTTCAGCGCGAAGCCGTGCATCGTGACGCCCTTGGCGACGCGGATGCCCATGGAGCAGATCTTGCGGTCCTCGTGCCGGCGGCCCGCCCGCGAGGGCGCGTACTCGGGGCCGACGAGGCGGTGGTCGAACTCCTCGTCGTCGCCGCGCGGGTCGAAGTCGAGCGTGAGCCCTCCGAGCGCGGGGCGCTGCTCGATCGGGTCGCCGAGGACCCAGACCCCGGCGCGGCCCTCCACCCGGGAGGTCTCGATGCCGAACTCGGCGCACACCCGGATCATCGCCTCCTCGAGGCGGCGCAGGTGCGCGACCACGTCCACCGGGCGGGGGAGCTTCTGGATCGGGTAGCCCACCAGCTGGCCCGGGCCGTGCCAGGTGATCTTGCCGCCGCGGTCCACGTCGATGACCGGGGTGCCGTCCAGCGGGCGCTCGCTGTCCTCGGTGCGCCGGCCGGCGGTGTAGACCGGGGGGTGCTCCAGGAGGATCACGGTGTCCGGGACCTCGTCGGCGAACCGGGCCGCGTGCACCCGGCGCTGCTCGTCCCACGCCTTCTGGTAATCGACGGCATCCGCACCGAACCCCATGCGGACGAACCGCAACTCACTCACGGCAAGCGCCTCCCTCAGCGACCGGTGTGTCAGGCGCGTAACGCGCCCACGCCACTGTACGACCGACCGGCGTACGTCAGCCCTGCGGGCGTTCCTCACACGATCGGATGAATGCGCCGGAAAGGTTGTGATCGACCGTTCACTCTCCGCTACATTCACGCCGTTCGTGCGGCCATAAGGGCTGCTCAAAGGCAATCCGGCACTTCAGAGGCACGGAAGGCAGGAGACCGCACCGCAGATGACGGACCGACCCGCGCAGCGCACCCCCAACCGCCAGCTCGCCGCGCTCATCGCAGAGGCGGGGTTCTCCAACGCGGGTCTGGCTCGTCGCGTCGACCAGCTCGGGCTGGAGCACGGCCTGGACCTCAGATACGACAAGACCTCGGTCACCCGCTGGCTGCGCGGACAGCAGCCGCGCGGTACGACCCCCGCCCTCATCGCCGAGGTGTTCACGCGCCGGCTCGGGCGCCGGCTCACCGCCCAGGATCTCGGCCTGGACGCGTGTGCGCCGGTGTACGCCGGGCTGGAGTTCGCGGCCACTCCGGAGGAGGCCGTCGACATCGTCAGCGGGCTGTGGCGCAAGGACTCCGGCAGCCATGCCGAGCTGCGCAAGATCGCCTTCACCCCGGCGGGGCTCGTGGTGCCCAGCCGGGACTGGCTGATCGGCAAGCCCGACGACAAGGTGGCCCGCGAACAGACACCCCGGGTGCCCGCGCAGGGCCGCCCGGCCCCGGCCAGACTCCAGGCCCGGCCGGTGCTTCCGGTCCCGCCCCGCACGCGCGGGCAGGCCGAGCGCGCCCCCGGCCACAAGGTCACGGGCGGCGACATCAACGCCCTGCGCTCGGTCGGCGAGCTGTTCCGCACCCTCGACGACCGGTTCGGCGGCGGCCACGCCCGCCAGGCCCTGGTCCGCTACCTGGAGCACGAGTGCGAGCCGATGCTCCGCGGCGCCTACGACGAGCAGACCGGCCGCCGCCTCTTCGGCGCCGCCGCCGACCTCACCCGCCTCGCGGGCTGGACCTCGTACGACATCGCCGCGCACGGCCTCGCCCAGCGCTACTTCGTACAGGCCCTGCGGCTCGCCCAGGCGGCCGGCGACCGCGCGTACGGCTCGTACGTCCTGGTCACCATGAGCCGCCAGGCCGTCTATCTCGGCCACGGCAGGGAGGCCGTGCAGCTGGCCCGGGTCGCCCAGCAGGGCGCGGGCACCGGTGGCCCGCCGGTCGTGCAGGCGCTGCTGCACGCCTCCGAAGCGAGGGCGCACGGCGTGCTCGGCGAGGTCCGGGCGTGCACGGCGGCGCTCGTGCGGGCCGAGCGCGCCCTGGAGGCGGCCCGGCCCGGGGACGAGGTGCCGTACTGGGCCAGGTTCTTCGACGAGGCACAGCTCGCCGACGAGTTCGGGCACTGCCACCGGGATCTGCAGCAGTTCCGGGCGGCCGCCCAGCACGCCGAGCGCTCACTGCAGCTCCGGGCCCCCTCCTACGCCCGCAGCCGCCTCTTCTGCCGAGTCGTCCTCGCCACGGCCCGGCTCGGCCTCGGCGAGCTCGACCAGGCGTGCCTGCTGGCCGCGGAGGCCGCCGGCCAGGCCGCGGAGATGCGGTCCGCTCGGGCGATCGAGTACGTGCGGGACTTCGAACGCCGACTGGAGCCGTACCGGGACGCGGCACCGGTGAGGGGGTACCGGGAGAAGGTGGCGGCGTTGAGCTAGCCCACTGTCGCTCCTCATGGTCGCGGGTGCCGGGTGTCCGCCCGGTGGCCCGCCGCCGTGGCTGAACGCGCGGTTCCCCGCGCCCCGCTCACGCCGCCCTCGGCAGCGTCGGCGCGGGATCCGCGCGGTGCATCGACCCCGCCGCGCCCAGGTCGGCCAGGACGGCGGCCGCGGCCCGGTGGGCGGAGTGCAGGGCGCCCTGGACCGTGCTGGTGTCGCGGTGGTCGCCGCAGACGTACAGACCGGCCAGGAGGCGTACGGGGCGGCGCAGGTCGTGTGGGGGGTGCATGGCCGGGACGGCCTCCGGGGTGTGGTGGACCGCCAGCGTCTCCCAGCGGCGCGTCGAGGTGCCGTAGAGCCGGGCGAGGTGGATGCGGACCGCGGTGTCGATGCCCTCGGGCGGGGTGCCGAGCACCGTCGAGGAGATCAGCGCCCGGCCGACCGGCGCCCGGCCCGGGTCCACGTTGCTGAGCACCGCCGTGTGCGCCACCGGCCCGCCGCGGTCGGCGTCCAGCAGCAGCGAGGTACCCGCCGAGAACACCGGCGCCGGATCGTCGGTGGTGTGGTGGACCACGGTCACCGGGTGGAAGTCCGGCACCCTCAGGCCCGGCAACAGCTCCGCCGCGGCTCGCGCGTCCGTCGCCAGCAGCACCGCCCGGCAGCGGATCTCGCCGTGTTCGGCGGTCGTCACCGCGGTCGTGGAGACCGAGGTGACCCGCACCCCGGTGTGCACGGTGCCGCACGGCAGTGTCCGCGCCAGCAGCTCCGGCAGCATCTCCGCGCCGCCCTCCGGCACACACAGCCGGCCGCCGGCGAAGGCGCGCAGTGCGAGGTCGGCACACCGGCTGGAGGTGCTCAGCTCCTGGTCGCACAGCAGCGTGGCGAGCAGCGGGCGCAGGAAGCCGTCGACCGTGCGCCCCGGCATCCCGCGCTGGGCGAGGGCCTGTCCTGCGGGCATCTCGGGGCGGGCCAGGATGCGTTCGACCGGGGTGGTGGCGATCCGGCCCAGGGCGGTGCCGAGCCGGGCCTGGTCGACCGCGCCGCCCACCGGCGCGCCGACCCGGCCGGGGGTGGCCGCCGGCCCCCTGGGGGCGCTTGCGAGGGCGCGCACCACATGGAGTGCGCCCCTTGCGCTACCTCCGGCCGCCGGTGCGCCGACGCGCTGCGCGCGTCCGTCACGGTGCAGCAGGACGCCGGGCGCGAAGGTGCGCAGGACCAGGGAGTCCAGGCCCGGGGTCGTGCGGAGTTCGGGGTAGGACGTGGACAGCAGCTGTCCGATGCGGTCGAGCCGGAAGCCGTCGACCTTCTCCGTCGACATGCGGCCGCCGACGTACGGGGCGGCCTCAAGGACTGCGGTTGAGATTCCTGCGCTGGTCAGCCGATGAGCCGCCGAGAGTCCGGCGATTCCGGCTCCCACGATGACGACGTCCACCTGGTACGCGGGCTCAAGCACGAGGCCCCTCCTGTGGTTACGCGGCCGGTGGAGACGTCATGCCCCCAACTGGCTCCGGGGATTCCCGAGTTCGGGTCGAGGTTAGGGCCACAATCGGTCACAAACAGTCGCGCATAAACAGGGCACGGTCGCATGGAGGTCGCATACGGTCACATGACATCTCAGGGGGTCGCAGAGGCTCGCCGGAGGTCTCCTGTGTGCGTCACGCCGCCCGGATGGCCTCGTCGATCCCCGGGAACGCGAACCGGAACCCCGACGCCAACAGCCGCTCGGGGAGCACCCGTTGGCTGCCCAGCACATCCCCGGCCAGTTCGCCCAGGGCCATCCGCAGTACCGGCGCGGGCACCGCGAACGGCGCCGGGCGGCGCAGCACGCGCGCCATCGCCGCCGTGATCTCACGGTTCGTCAGCGGCTGCGGCGCCGTCAGGTTGAACGGCCCGCTCAGTGTCCCGTGGTCGATGAGATGCCGGAGCGCGGCGACCTCGTCGTGCAGCGCGATGTACGACCAGTACTGCCGCCCGTCCCCCAGCCGCCCCCCGAGCCCCGCCCGGAACAGCGGGAACAGTCGTCCCCACGCACCACCGCCCCGCGCCACCACCAGCCCCGTACGCGCGAACACCGTCCGCACGCCCGCCTCGTGCGCGGGGGCCGCCGCCTCCTCCCACTCCACGCACAGCGACGGCAGAAAACCGTCGCCCGGCGGCGCGTCCTCGTCCAGCACCCGGTCGCCGGTGTCGCCGTAGATGCCGATCGCGCTGCCGCTGACGAACACCCGCGGCGGCTCGGGCAGCGAAGCCACCGCCTCCGCCAGCGTGGCCGTACCCAGCACCCTGCTGTCCCGCAGCAGCCGCTTGTACGACGGCGTCCAGCGCCGGTCGCCGATCCCCGCCCCGGCCAGATTCACCACCGCGGTACAGCCGGTCAGCCCCGCCGCGGTCGCTTCGACGGACCGCCCCTCCGGATCCCAGCACACCTCGTGCGGGCCCGCCGCCGCCCGGCGCACCAGTCGCACCACCTCGTGCCCGTCCGCGGTCAGGGACCGCACCAGGGCGCTGCCGATGAGCCCGGACGCGCCGGCCACGGCGATTCGCATACGCTCCATGACCCCAGCATGCCCACCACCCCAGCGTGCCCACGACTCCGGTACGCCCGCGCGAAAACCCCGTGAGGCGCCCGGCCGCCCGCCGTAGGGTGATCGTCATGCCGGAGCCGTACATACGCATCGCCGTGGCCGACGACGACGAGGAACTGGCCGTCCTCGACCGGGCCACCTGGTCCACCCTGCACGCCGTGTCGCCGGCACCGGAGCCGCCGTACAAGCCGTTCTTCGACGAGCGCCACCTCCCGGAGGACTACCTGGTCGCCGAGGCCGGGGGGCGACTCGTCGGCTATGTCCGCATCGCCCGCCCGACCCCGCTCGCCTCCAACGCGCACGTCCTGCAGATCCAGGGCCTCGCCGTCGCCGATGAGGCGCGCGGGCGGGGGGTCGGGCGCGCGCTGATCCGGGCCGCCGTCGACGAGGCGCGCGGACGCGGCGCACGGCGGCTGAGCCTGCGGGTGCTCGGGCACAATGCGCCGGCCCGCGCGCTGTACGAGTCCGAGGGGTTCGCCGTCGAGGGAGTGCAGCCGGGGGAGTTCCTCCTCGACGGCGCCTATGTCGACGACGTCCTCATGGGCCGGCGCCTGTGACGCCCCGGACCGCTAGGAGCTGACCAGCTGCCCCGTGTCCACCGGCACCGTCGCCCTGGCCGCGCGCCGGGCGTCGCCCGCCACCTCGTCCGCCGTCAGCGCGTACCCCGTCTCGGCGTCCGAGGTGGAGCGGGCGAAGACCACGCCGAACACCCTGCCGCCCGTGGTCAGCAGCGGGCCGCCGGAGTTGCCCGGCCGGACCGTGGACCGGATCGAGTAGATGTCCCGGGTGACCACGCCGTCGTTGTAGATGTTCTGCCCGGTCGCCCGCACCCGGCCGGCCACCGTCGCCGCCTTCAGGTTCAGGCTGCCGTCCTGCGGATAGCCCGCCACCACCGCCGGCTCGCCGCGCACCGCGCCCGGGTCGAAGCGCAGCACCGGGGCACGCAGATCCGGGACGTACAGCACCGCCACGTCCCGGTCGGGGTCGAAGAGCACCACCCGGGCCTCGTACGACCGCCCGACACCGCCCACCCGCACGCCGGGGTGGTCGATGCCCGCCACCACATGGGCGTTGGTCATCACGTGCCGCGCGGAGTAGACGAACCCGCTGCCCTCCCGGCCCTCGCTGCCCGACACGCCCTCGATCTTCACCGTGCTCAGCTTCGCGGCGCGCGTCGCGGCCGGGGTGACGCTGTCACCCGTGGGACGGGCCACCCGGGCCGTCGACTCGTTCTCGAACGGGTTGAAGACCTGCGGGAAACCCGCCTCCGTCAGCGCCGACGTGGCCCGCGAGAACCACGCGGGTGTGGTGTCCGGCATCGCCTCCTGCACCGCGCCCAGCAGCGTCGAGTTCCGTATCGCCGTGGTCAGGGTCTGTGAGGGGGCCGCGGCCAGGACGCTCGCCGCCACCCAGGCCACGATCAGCACCGCGACCGAGTTCGCCGCCGCGCCCCCTATCCCGTCCGCCACCCGCAGCGGACCCCGGTCCAGCTCCCCGCGCAGCCGCAGCGCCAGCCGGCCCGCCAGCTCGTGCCCCACCACCGCCGGCACCAGCACCGTCACCACCGCGAGCACCGTCGCCTGCGCCGTACCCCGCTCCACCAGGCCGGTCACCCAGGGGAGCAGCCATACGCCGACGACGGCGCCGCCGACGAACCCGGCCAGCGAGACACAGCCGGCCACCAGCCCGCGCCGGTAACCGGACGCCGCGTAGACGAGGATGACCAGCACAAGCACCAGGTCGAGCAGGTCCACGGAGCCGCCTTTCTCTCGGACCCCTCAGTACGGACCGGACGGGCCCGGTGATCAGTCGCCCACACGGGCACGGCCACCGGGCGGCGCACCGGTCACGTATGTGTGTACCCCCAGAAACGTCCTGGACCAGGACGATGGTTCCGCCGGGTGGCACAGCGCACATCGCGGACACGCTCCGACGCCCCGAGAGTGGGATCATGCACGCCGCCCGAAGAACACTGCACAGGCCCGCGACCCGGCACCCGTGCGGGATGCCTGAGACGCCGGACATCCCGGAGGGGGCGGAGACCGCGGAGAACCCGGAGGCGGAGGAGAGCGCGGAGGCGGACGAGAGTCCGCAGGCCGAGGAGCGCGCGGGGGCCGGCGACGGCCGGGAGGCGGAGAAGATCTCGGCGGCGTGGAGTCCGGGGACGGCGGGGCCGTCGGAACCCCCCGGGGCACCCGGGATGCCGAGGCCGCCGGCAACCGCCGGGACGCCGGGGACCACGCAGGCATCCGGGCCCTCGGACGCCGGGACGCCGGGGACCACGCAGGCATCCGGGCCCTCGGACGCCGGGACGCCGGGGACGCCGAGGCCGTCGGCAGACGCCGGAACGCTCGGGACGCCGCAGGAACCCGGGCTCTCCGAAGCAGCGGCCCCGCCCGGACCGCCGGAGCCGCCGGAGCGGTCGCGAACGTGGAGCCGGGTCCGGCGGCGGGTGCCCGGGGTCCTGCTGGTGCTGCTCGGCTGTCTGCCCGCGGTGGTGGCCGTGCTCGCGCTCGTGCTGTGCGCCCGTGATGCCGAGCGCCCCGAGGCGGTCCGTCTCGACCGGCCCGGTCCGGCCCGCGCCCAGGCCCACCTCGCCGCCCGGCCGCACATCGTGCCCCGCTGGGTCTGGCTGGGCACCGCCCGGCGCACCCAGCCGCCCCCGCGCTACGACGACAAGGTGGTCGCCGTCTTCGTCCACCACACCGACTCGCCGAGCGCGTACGACTGCGCCGACGCGCCGCGCATCATCCAGCACCTGTACGCCGGGCAGACCGGCGACCGCCGCTGGGACGACATCGGTTACAACTTCCTCGTCGACCGCTGCGGCACCATCTACGAAGGCCGCGCCGGAGGCGTCGACCGGCCCGTCACCGGCGCCCACACCCTAGGCTTCAACCACCGCACCGCCGGCATCGCCGCCCTCGGCACCTTCACCGCCGGCGTCCCCGTGCCCCGGGCCATGACCGACGCGATCGCCGCCCTGACCGCCTGGAAACTCGGCCTCGCCGACGTCGACCCGCGCGCCACCGTCCGCCTGGTCTCCAGCAGCAGCCACAGCCGCTACCGCGCCGGCACCGCCGCCACCCTGCCCGCCCTCGCCGGCCACAACGCCGGGTTCATGACCAGCTGCCCCGGCGCCGCCCTCGCCGCCCGCCTCCCCGAGATCAGGGAGAAGGCCGCCCGCCTCCAGGGCCGGACCGCCTCCCTCCGGCACCGGACCGCCCCGGCGCCGCCGTCCACAGGAACGCCATAGCCGCCACGCAGCCTCCCGACAGCCCCGCGCCCTACGGTCGTGCACATCACCAGCCGACCGGAGGTGGAGATCATGAACAGCGGTCGTACCCGTGCCGGAGCCGCCGAGCAGACGAGCGGGCCGCGGACCGCGTGGCGCCCCTGGGGGGTGGTCTGCGCGGTCGCGACCGTCGTCCTCGGCCCGTCCGCCGTCACCGCGTCCGCCCTGGACCAGGCCAACGCCGCCCCGCCGCGCCACGCGGTGCAGGCCGACCGGACCCAGGCCTGCCTGCCGGCCGACGGCACCCGCAGGCGCACGGCCGGCTGAGCCGGGCCGGTCACTCCCGGAAGCGGTCCCACAGCCGGGGAAACCGTTCGGCGAGCGCCCGCTCGTTCTCGAAGTCCACCGGTGTGCCCTCCGGCTCGGCGGGTGCCGGGGCGATCCCCAGATCGGGCGCCACGGTGCCGGTGAGCTGCTCGTACGCCTCGTCCGCCGCGTAGCCCAGCTCCTCGCCGTCGCCGTCGATCTCCTCGTCGAACTCGGCCAGCAGCTCCGCGAGCGCGTCCGGATCGTGCAGGGCGCCCTCGTAGACCTCGCGGCCCTGGCCGATCAGCCAGCACCGGAAGAAGTCGAACGCGTCGTCGCTGGCCCCGTCCAGCAGCACCCAGGCAGCCCCCCACAGGTCCCAGCGGTAGGCGCGGTTGTACCGGGCCTCGAAGTGACGGGCGAAATCCAGGACCAGGTCGGGGTCCAGCCGGAGCAGCCGGTCCACGAGCACGTCGGCCTGTTCCTCGGGATCGCCCTCGGCGGTCTCGCGGGCGGCGTCGATCAGCTCCCAGAACTCCGTCTCGTCCATCACGCCACCAGCATCGGGCCTCCACCGGAGGGACGCACGCGGAGTGCGCGGGAGTACGGCGGATCGTTACCCGGCGCCCGCACCGGCGCCCGGGCCCCCGCCCGTACCCCCGTACAGCGCCGCCAGCCGGGCCGCGTTCGCCGCGAACCGCTCCCGCAGGCTCTCGGGGGCGAGCACCTCGACGTCCGCGCCGAGCGCCGTCAGCTGCGCGTGTGCGACCTCCTCGGACTCCACCGGAAGCGTCACCGTCACCCAGCCCGCCCCGTCCGGCTCGCCCGCCTCGCGCAGCGCCTCCCGCGCCGACATCGGCTCGACGGCGTACCGCAGCCCGCGCACGCCGTTCGGGGACAGCCGCACCACCACCTCGGCGCGCAGCAGCGAGCGCGCGAACCGCTCGGCCTGCTCGGCCCAGTGGCCGGGCAGGTCGAAGTCCGGATCACGGGCGAAGCGTTCCTCCAGCGGATCCACCGCGCTGAACCGGTCGATCCGGTACGTCCGGAAGGAGCCACCGCCGGCCACCCGCGCGCACAGGTACCAGACGCCCGCCTTCAGCACCAGCCCGTACGGCTCCAGCAGCCGCTCCACCTCCTCCTCGCCCCGCCGGTAGCGTGCGGTGACGCGGTGGTCGTCCCACACCGCCTCCGCGACCACCGGCAGCAGCGCGGGCGTCTCCGGCTCCCGGAACCAGGCCGGCGCGTCCAGATGGAACCGCTGCGCGGCGCTGTCCGGGGCGTCCCGCAGGGACGGCAGCAGCGCCGCGGACACCTTCAGCCGGGCGGCGGACGCGGCGTCCTGCAGGCCCATCTCCCGCAGCGCCCCCGGCACTCCGCTCAGGAACAAGGCCTCCGCCTCGCTCCTGGCCAACCCCGTAAGCCGCGTCCGGTACCCGCCGACCAGCCGGTACCCGCCGGCCCGCCCCCGGTCCGCGTACACCGGCACACCCGCCTCCGACAGCGCCTGCGCGTCCCGCGTGACCGTCCGCTCCGACACCTCCAGCTCCCGCGCGAGTTCGGCGGCGGTCATGCTCTGCCGGGACTGGAGAAGGAGCACCATGTGGATGAGCCGGGCAGCACGCATGTCCTTCATGATGCCGGGGGCCACCGACAAGGAAGGGGTACGGCGGCAGCCGTACCCCTTCACAGGATCTCGTTCACCGGACCTCGGTGATCACAGCCCGTACTTCTCCCGGGCCTCCTTGACCGCCGTGGCCTTCACCTCGCCGCGCTTGGCGAGCTGGGCCAGGGCCGCGACGACGATCGACTGGGCGTCGACGCCGAAGTGGCGGCGGGCGGCCTCCCGGGTGTCCGACAGACCGAAGCCGTCGGCGCCCAGCGAGGAGTAGTCCTGCTCGACCCACTGCGCGATCTGGTCCGGGACCTGGCGCATGTAGTCCGAGACCGCGAGGACCGGGCCGTCGGCACCCTGCAGCGCCTGGCGGACGTACGGCACGCGCTCCTCGCCGCGCAGCAGCGCCGCGTCGGCCTCCATCGCGTCCCGGCGCAGCTCGGACCAGGAGGTCGCCGACCAGACGTCGGCCGCGACACCCCACTCCTCGGCGAGCAGCCTCTGGGCCTCGAGGGCCCAGTGGATGGCCGTACCGGAGCCCAGCAGCTGGATACGCGGGGCGTTCGCCGGGGCGGTCACCCCCGCGGACTCCGCCGTGTTGAAGCGGTACAGGCCCTTGACGATGCCCTCGTCGATGCCGAGACCCTGCGGCTTGGCGGGCTGCGGCAGCGGCTCGTTGTAGACCGTCAGGTAGTAGAAGACGTTCTGGTCCTCGCCCGGCTTGGCCTCGCCGTACATCCGGCGCAGGCCCTCACGCACGATCACCGCGATCTCGTACGCGAACGCGGGGTCGTAGGTCAGCGCGGCCGGGTTGGTCGCGGCGATGACCGGGGAGTGGCCGTCGGCGTGCTGCAGGCCCTCGCCCGTCAGCGTCGTACGGCCGGCCGTCGCGCCGACGAGGAAGCCGCGGCCGAGCTGGTCGCCGAGCTGCCACATCTGGTCGGCGGTGCGCTGCCAGCCGAACATCGAGTAGAAGATGTAGAACGGGATCATCGCCTCGCCGTGCGTCGCGTACGCGCTGGACGCGGCGATGAAGTCGGCCATCGAACCGGCCTCGGTGATCCCCTCGTTGAGGATCTGGCCGTTCCTGGCTTCCTTGTAGTACATCAGCTGGTCGCGGTCGACCGGCTCGTACGTCTGGCCCTTGGGCGAGTAGATGCCCAGGGACGGGAAGAGGCTCTCCATGCCGAAGGTGCGCGCCTCGTCGGGGACGATCGGCACCCAGCGCCTGCCCGTCTCCTTGTCGCGGACCAGGTCCTTGACCAGGCGGACGAACGCCATGGTCGTCGCCACGTTCTGCGAACCCGAACCCTTGTCGAAGGAGGCGAAGGCCTTCTCGGCGGGGGCCGGCAGCGGGGCCAGCGCGTGCGTGCGGCGGGCCGGGGCCGGGCCGCCGAGGGCCGCGCGTCGCTCCTGCAGGTAGCGGACCTCGGGGGAGTCGGCGCCCGGGTGGCCGTAGGGCACCACGCCGTCGGTGAAGTCGCTGTCCTTGATCGGCAGGCCGAGCAGGTCGCGCATCGCCTTGAACTCGTCCACCGTGAGCTTCTTCATCTGGTGGTTGGCGTTCTTCGACGCGAAGCCCTCGCCCAGGGTGTGGCCCTTGACCGTCTGGGCCAGGATCACGGTCGGCGCGCCCTTGTGCTCGACGGCGGCCTTGTACGCGGCGTAGACCTTGCGGGCCTCGTGACCACCGCGGGAGAGGTGGAAGCACTCGAGGATCTTGTCGTCGCTCAGCAGCTTCGCCATCTCGACCAGCGCCGGGTCGGCGCCGAAGAAGTCCTGGCGGATGTAGGCGGCGTCACGGGTCTGGTACGTCTGGATCTGCGCGTCCGGTACCTGGCGCAGGCGGCGTACGAGCGCGCCGGTGGTGTCGAGCGCGAACAGCTCGTCCCACGCGGTGCCCCACAGCGTCTTGACGACGTTCCAGCCGGCGCCGCGGAACTGGGCCTCCAGCTCCTGCACGATCTTGAAGTTGGCGCGGACCGGGCCGTCGAGGCGCTGCAGGTTGCAGTTGATGACGAAGGTGAGGTTGTCCAGCTCCTCACGGGCGGCGAGCGCGAGAGCCGCCGTCGACTCCGGCTCGTCCATCTCGCCGTCGCCCAGGAAGGCCCAGACGTGCGAGGCGGAGACGTCCTTGATGCCGCGGTTGGTGAGGTAGCGGTTGAAGCGCGCCTGGTAGATCGCGGAGAGCGGGCCGAGGCCCATCGACACCGTCGGGAACTCCCACAGCCAGGGCAGGCGGCGCGGGTGCGGGTACGACGGCAGGCCGTTGCCGCCGGCCTCCTGGCGGAAGTTGTCCAGGTGGTGCTCGTTCAGCCGGCCGTCGAGGAAGGCGCGGGCGTAGATGCCGGGGGAGGCGTGGCCCTGGATGTACAGCTGGTCGCCGGAGCCGTCGCCCTCCTTGCCCTTGAAGAAGTGGTTGAAGCCGGTCTCGTACAGCCAGGCGGCGGAGGCGAAGGTGGCGATGTGGCCGCCGACGCCGTGCTTCGAGCCGCGGGTCACCATCGCGGCGGCGTTCCACCGGTTCCACGCGGTGATCCGGGCCTCCATCTCCGGGTCACCGGGCAGGCCCGGCTCGGCGGAGGTGGGGATGGTGTTGACGTAGTCCGTCTCGAGGAGCTTCGGCAGCGCGATGCCGCCCGCCTCGGCGCGCTCCAGCGTGCGCCGCATCAGGTACGCGGCGCGGTGCGGCCCGGCCTCCCTGGCGACGGCGTCGAGGGAGGCCTGCCACTCGGCGGTCTCCTCCGGGTCGCGGTCGGGGAGCTGGTCGAGCGCGCTCGGCTGGATGGCGTTGGGGTCGGTCATGTCGCCGCCTTCCTCAGTCGAAGGGGGTTCCCTCATCGGTAAGGGTCTGGGGGTGCCCTTGGTCTTTGGCAGGACAGGGCTGGACTTCGGTGGAAGTCCGTCGGCGACTGTAACTCCCTGATCGATGATCGATCAAAGGGGTGAGGGCGAAAAAGTCTTGATTTCGAGAAAGTAGGCACGGGGTGCCTTCGGCGATGGCACCGGGTGACGCGGAAATGCCTTGTTTTCGCAGGTGAGCGGGTGGATGCTCGGCTGCGTCAGGCGCGCGGGGCGCAGCCCAGGACGTGCGCCTTCACCAGCTCCGCGATCCGCGGATCCCGGCGCTTGAACGCCTGCACCAGTTCCTCGTGCTCCTCCGCGTACGACTGCTGGACGGTGCCCAGCCAGCGGATGGACAGGGCGGTGAACACCTCGATGCCGAGGCCTTCCCAGGTGTGCAGCAGCACCGAGTTCTGCGCGGCGCGCACGAGTTCGCGGTGGAAGCCGACCGTGTGGCGGACCTGGGCGGTGCCGTCGGCGTTGCGGTCGGCGTCGTAGAGCGCTGCCACATGCGGCTCCAGGGCCGAGCAGTCCTCCGCGAGGCGTTCGGCCGCGAGTTCCGCCGCGATGGCCTCCAGGCCGGCCCTGACGGGATAGCTCTCCTCCAGGTCGGCCGCGGTCAGGTTGCGGACGCGTACGCCCTTGTTCGGTGCGGACTCGATCAGGCGCAGGGACTCCAGCTCGCGCAGAGCCTCGCGCACCGGGGTCTGGCTGACCTCCAGCTCGGTGGCGATGCGGCGCTCCACGATGCGCTCACCCGGCTGCCAGCGCCCGCTGACGATCCCTTCCACGATGTGCTCGCGGATCTGCTCGCGCAGCGAGTGGACGACGGGCGCGGTCATGAAGGCTCCTTAGGGAGGGCTGACGTTTAGACAATACGGCGGGTTCGCTCCGGGGGTAGGGCGTGTGGGGGTGCTTTCGCGCAGGTGAGACGAGCCTTACACGCGACGTGTGCCGACAGACACGAGCGCCCCGCCCGGAGAAGATCCGGACGGGGCGCCGTACTACCCGGTCAGGGAAGTCACAGGCCCAGCTCGACCTCGAACTCGCCCGCCTCCAGGATCGCCTTGACCGCCGTCAGGTAACGGGCCGCGTCGGCGCCGTCGACCAGGCGGTGGTCGTAGGAGAGGGTCAGGTAGGTCATGTCGCGGACGCCGATGACCGTGCCCTCCTCGGTCTCGATGACGGCCGGACGCTTGACCGTGGCACCGATGCCGAGGATCGCGACCTGGCCCGGCGGCACGATGATCGTGTCGAACAGCGCGCCGCGCGAACCGGTGTTGGAGATGGTGAAGGTCGCGCCGGACAGCTCGTCCGGGGTGATCTTGTTGGCGCGGACCTTGCCGGCCAGCTCCGCCGTGGCCTTGGCGATGCCCGCGATGTTCAGGTCGCCGGCGCGCTTGATGACCGGGGTCATCAGGCCCTTCTCGGAGTCCACCGCGATACCGATGTTCTCGGAGTCGAAGTAGGTGATCGTGCCCTCGGCCTCGTTGATCTTGGCGTTGATGACCGGGTGGGCCTTCAGCGCCTGCGCGGCGGCCTTGACGAAGAACGGCATCGGGGAGAGCTTGACGCCCTCGCGCGCGGCGAAGGAGTCCTTGGCCTGGGCGCGCAGGCGCATCAGGCGGGTGACGTCGACCTCGACGACCGACGACAGCTGGGCCTGCTCGTGCAGCGCCTTGACCATGTTGTCGCCGATGACCTTGCGGATGCGGGGCATCTTGACGGTCTGGCCGCGGAGCGGCGAGACCTCCAGGGCCGGCGCCTTCCTGGCGGCCGGAGCGGCGGCAGCGGCCGGAGCCGGGGCGGCGGCGGCCTTCGCGGCCTCGGCGGCGGCGATGACGTCCTGCTTGCGGATACGGCCGCCGACGCCGGTGCCCTTGACGGCGGCCAGGTCGACGCCGTTCTCGGCGGCGAGCTTGCGCACCAGCGGGGTGACGTACGCGCCCTCGTCGGTCGCCTGGGTGGCGGTCGGCGAGGTCGGCGCGGTGGCCGGGGCGACCGGAGCCGGAGCCGGAGCGGCCGGAGCGGCCGGAGCCGGGGCGGCAGCGACGGGCGCGGCCGGGGCGGCAGCGACGGGCGCGGCCGGGGCGGCGGGCGCGGCCGGGGCAGCCGGAGCCGGGGCAGCGGCAGCGGGAGCCGGGGCAGCGGGGGCCGGGGCCGGGGCGGCCGGAGCCGGAGCGGCGGCCGGGGCGGCACCCGGGGCGCCGATGACGGCGAGCTTGGCGCCGACCTCGGCGGTCTCGTCCTCGTTCACCACGATCTCCAGCAGCACGCCGGAGGCGGGCGCCGGGATCTCGGTGTCGACCTTGTCCGTGGAGACCTCGAGCAGCGGCTCGTCGGCCTCGACGGAGTCACCGACCGACTTCAGCCAGCGGGTGACGGTGCCCTCGGTGACGGACTCACCGAGCGCGGGCAGGACCACGTCCGTGCCCTCGGCGCCACCTGCCGGAGCGGCCGGAGCGGCGGGGACCTCGGGGGCGGGGGCCGGGGCCTCAGCCACCGGAGCGGCCGGGGCCGGAGCCTCGGCGGCGGGCGCCTCAGCCACGGGCCGGCTGGCGTCAGCCGCACCGGTGCCGTCGTCGATGACGGCCAGCTCGGCGCCGACCTCGACCGTCTCGTCCTCGGCGACCTTGATGGAGGCCAGCACACCGGCGGCCGGCGAGGGGATCTCGGTGTCGACCTTGTCGGTCGACACCTCGAGCAGCGGCTCGTCGGCCTCGACGCGCTCGCCCTCGGCCTTCAGCCAGCGGGTGACAGTGCCCTCGGTGACGCTCTCACCGAGCGCCGGAAGGGTTACGGAAACCGCCATGGTTTCGGTTGCTCCTAACGAATTGCGGAAGTCTGTGTCGTCGCGCCCGTGGACCGAAGGCTCAGTCGTGGGAGTGCAGCGGCTTGCCGGCCAGCGCCAGGTGCGCTTCGCCCATCGCCTCGTTCTGCGTCGGGTGGGCGTGGATGAGCTGGGCGACCTCGGCCGGCAGCGCCTCCCAGTTGTAGATCAGCTGGGCCTCGCCGACCTGCTCACCCATGCGGTCGCCGACCATGTGGACGCCGACGACGGCACCGTCCTTCACCTGGACGAGCTTGATCTCGCCCGCGGTGTTGAGGATCTTGCTCTTTCCGTTGCCCGCCAGGTTGTACTTCAGAGCGACGACCTTGTCCGCGCCGTAGATCTCCTTGGCCTTGGCCTCGGTGATACCGACGGAGGCGACCTCCGGGTGGCAGTACGTCACCCGCGGGACACCGTCGTAGTCGATCGGGACGACCTTCAGACCGGCCAGACGCTCCGCCACCAGGATGCCCTCGGCGAAGCCGACGTGCGCGAGCTGGAGCGTCGGGACGAGGTCACCGACCGCGGAGATGGTCGGGACGTTGGTGCGCATGTACTCGTCGACGAGGACGTAACCGCGGTCCATGGCGACCCCGGCCTCCTCGTAGCCCAGGCCCTGCGAGACCGGACCGCGGCCGACGGCGACGAGGAGGACCTCGGCCTCGAACTCCTTGCCGTCCGCCAGGGTGACCTTCACGCCGTCCTGGGTGTACTCGGCCTTCTGGAAGAAGGTGCCGAGGCTGAACTTGATGCCGCGCTTGCGGAACGCGCGCTCGAGAAGCTTCGAGGAGTTCTCGTCCTCGACCGGGACGAGGTGCTTCAGGCCCTCGATGACCGTGACGTCCGAGCCGAAGGACTTCCACGCCGAGGCGAACTCGACGCCGATGACACCGCCGCCCAGGATGATCGCGGACTTCGGCACGCGGTCCAGGACGAGGGCGTGGTCGGAGGAGATGATCCGGTTGCCGTCGATCTCCAGGCCCGGCAGCGACTTCGGCACGGAGCCGGTCGCCAGCAGGACGTGGCGGCCCTGGATGCGCCGGCCGTTCACGTCGACGGAGGTGGGGGAGGACAGCCGGCCCTCACCCTCGATGTAGGTCACCTTGCGGGACGCGATCAGACCCTGCAGGCCCTTGTACAGGCCGGCGATGACGCCGTCCTTGTACTTGTGGACGGCCGGGACGTCGATGCCCTCGAAGGTGGCCTTCACACCGAACTGCTCGCTCTCGCGGGCCTGGTCGGCGATCTCGCCAGCGTGCAGCAGGGCCTTGGTGGGGATGCAACCCCGGTGCAGGCAGGTGCCGCCGACCTTGTCCTTCTCGATCAGGGCGACGTCCAGGCCCAGCTGTGCCCCGCGCAGGGCCGCGGCGTAACCACCGCTACCACCGCCGAGGATCACTAGGTCGAAAACGGTGCTGGCGTCGTTCGCCACGTCACGTCCTCCATGCATGTGCGCCTTGCGCCGGTCGGCGATGACCGGCGGGCGGCTGGTGTCCGGCCGCTTGATGCTTCGGCCCTTCGGTGGGGGCCCTGTCCTGCCGGGCTCCATCTTTGCACTTGTTCGAGGCGGACGAGACGCCGGGCTGGAGTGTGAGACGTCCCACGTTCGCTTGAAAGGAACGGTGCGGCAGCGCCGGGGAAGGGGCGCGGGGAACCGCGCGCACCCCCCCGCGCCCCTGCAGCCGCCGCACGGACGGTGCGACCCGAGCTGGTGGGCGACCGTCAGCCCAGGTCACCCGCGGCGGTCAGCTCGGCAAGACGGACCAGCGTCCGTACCGCGGAACCCGTGCCGCCCTTCGGCGTGTACCCGAACGGCCCGCCCTCGTTGAACGCCGGTCCGGCGATGTCGAGGTGCGCCCAGGTGATCCCCTCGCCCACGAACTCGCGCAGGAAGAGACCCGCGACGAGCCCGCCGCCCATCCGTTCACCCATGTTCGCGATGTCGGCGACCTGGGACTCCATGCCCTTGCGCAGGTGCTCCGGCAGCGGCATGGGCCAGGCCGGCTCGCCCACCTCCTCCGCCGCCTCGAACACCGCGGAGCGGAAGGCGTCGTCGTTGGCCATGACGCCGAACGTCCGGCTGCCCAGCGCCAGCATCATCGCGCCGGTGAGCGTCGCGACGTCCACGATCGCGTCCGGGTTCTCCTGCGAGGCCGCCCACAGCGCGTCGGCGAGCACCAGCCGGCCCTCGGCGTCGGTGTTGAGGACCTCCACCGTCTTGCCGCTGTACATGCGCAGGACGTCACCCGGGCGCACGGCGGAGCCGGACGGCATGTTCTCGGCCAGCGCCAGCCAGCCGGTGACGTTGACCTCAAGGCCCAGCCGCGCGGCGGCGACGACGGCGGCGAACACGGCGGCGGCACCGCTCATGTCGCACTTCATCGTCTCGTTGTGCCCGGCCGGCTTCAGCGAGATGCCGCCCGAGTCGTAGGTGATGCCCTTGCCGACGAAGGAGAGGTGCTTTTCCGCCTTCGGGTGCGTGTACGACAGCTTCACCAGGCGCGGGGTGGCCGCCGAGCCGCCGCCGACGCCGAGGATGCCGCCGTAGCCGCCCTTGGCCAGGGCCTTGTCGTCGAGCACCTGCACCTTGATGCCGTGCTCCTTGGCCGCGGTCTGCGCGAGGCCGGCGAAGATGGCCGGGGTGAGGTCGTTCGGCGGGGTGTTGATCAGGTCGCGGGCGCGGTTCAGCTCCTCGGTGACCGCGACGGCGCGGGCGACGGCATCCTTGTGGGCGGTGTCGCGCGGCTTGCCGCCGAGCAGCGCGGCCTCGGCCAGCGGCGCCTTGCCGTTCTTGCCCTTGGCGGCGCCCTTCGCCTGGCCGTTCTCCTTGTAGACGTCGAAGGAGTAGGAGCCGAGCAGCACGCCCTCGGCGATCGCGCCGACGGCGCCCGGGCCGTCGACGGGCAGCGCGAACGCGGCCTTCTTCGACCCCGCGAGCGCCCGGGCCGCCACGCCGGCGGCCTTGCGCAGCGCCTCGGCGTCGTAACCCTCCTCCTCGCTCTTGGTGTCCGGCTCCGCGCCCAGGCCGACCGCCACGACGAGCGGTGCCTTGAAGCCGGCCGGAGCGGGCAGCTTCGTCAGCTCACCCTCGGCACCCGAGGCGCCGAGGGTCTCCAGGACGCCGGCCAGCTTGCCGTCGTACGCCTTGTCCACGGCCTCGGCGCCCGGCGCTACGACGAGGTCCCCAGACCTGGATCCAGCGCCCTTGGCGACACCGATCACAATCGCGTCGGCCCGCAGGCCGGGCGCCGCGGCGGTGCTGAGAGTCAGAGCAGTCACGGTGGTGAAATCTCGCTTCCGATGTATTGCGATCCTCGATCGCCCTTGTAAGGCGACCGCCGTCAGCGGGTGGGTCGACCGGGCCCGAGAGCCGACCGTAGGTCCATGCCTGGGCGCAGGTGGCAACCGGGGCCTTCACCCTGTCGGCGAACACCCGGGACGAGACTACGCGCGTGTGCGCGTTCGCTCATTCCTTCGGGTGTTCACCAGCGTGTGGTGTGGTGGCCGTTTCCGGCGCCCACCGGGCCGGACTCCGCCCGCTGCAACGCACCCACGACCGAGGTGCCGGCCAGCCGGTCGGCGAGGGAGCGGCGGCCGGGGAAGAACACGGTCAGCGCGTTGACCAGGAACAGCACCACCGCGACCGCCCACACCAGCACCGACAGCGCGAAATGGCCCTCGACCAGCAGCACGCAGGCCAGCGCGTACACCGCGACGTCGACGGCGGTGGTGACCGCGGCCCGGCGCAGGGCGTGCCGGGACAGCCGCGGGGTGACCCGCAGGCCGAGCAGGCCCTTGCCGAGGGTGCGGCCCAGCCAGGTGAGGCAGACCCACTGGTAGAGGAAGGTGACGACGACGAGTGCGCCGAAGGCCTCCTCGACGTCCAGCACCACCTTGTCCCACAGGGACAGGCCGAGGTGCTCGGAGGCGCCGACGACGTCCCCGCGCGAGGTGACGAGGTCGAGGCCGCCCTTCGTCGCCAGCTCGGGCACGTCCGTCACCAGCGCGGTGATTCTGTGGAAGGTGAGGATCGCCAGCAGCGTGGCTGCGGTCGCGATGAGTGCGAAGTCTATGAACCAGGCCGCGGTGCGGCGCAGTTTCAGCACGGCATTCCCCCCGATGACGACTCTCTTGTCCGTGTACGGGCGAAGATCTTAGCGCCGGTCGGGACAGGGGCGTCGTGTCGTTGGCGCGTCCGGGGCGCGCCTCAGCCACCCAGCGCCAGGACCACGAGGGCAGTCGTCGCCGCCGTCTCCGCCAAGGCCCCGAAGACGTCGCCCGTCATCCCGCCGAAGCGGCGGACGCAGCGGCGGAGGAGGAGTTCGGCGGCGGCGAGAGCCAGCGGGACCGCTGCCGCCGCGCGCAAGGCGCCGTACGGGCCGAAGGACCAACCTCCCGCGGCTGAGACGAGCGTGACCAGTGCCGCAACCGCCACCGCCCCGGCCACCGGCACCACCCCGGCCACCGCCGCCCCCAGTCCCTCCGGCCGGGCGGCCGGTACCCCTGCCCGGGCGGCAAGGGTGAGCGCCAGCCGAGCCGTGACGGCCGAGACCACGGCGGCCAGCACGCCCCTCGCCCAGGAGTCGCCGTACAGCTGCGCCAGGACCGCGACCTGGGCCAGGAGCGTCAAGATGAGGGTGATGACCCCGAACGGGCCGATGTCCGACTGCTTCATGATCCTGAGCGCGTCCTCCGCGGGCTTGCCGCTGCCCAGGCCGTCGGCGGTGTCGGCGAGTCCGTCGAGGTGCAGACCCCGGGTCAGCGCGGCGGGTACGGCGACCGAGGCGACCGCGGCGAGCAGCGGGCCGGCGCCCAGGAGGAGCAGGAGCAGCCCCGGTCCGGCCGCGCAGGCGCCCACGACCAGCCCGGCGACCGGGGCGCCGAGCATGCCGCCGCGCGCGGCCCGCCGGTCCCAGCGGTGCACCCGGACGGGGAGCACGGTGAGGGTGCCGAAGGCGAAGCGGAGGCCGTCGAGAGGGCTGGACTTGAGCACCGGCGAAGGTTATCCGGCGGGCGCGGAGCCGCCGTCCCCGCCCAGGGATAAGGTGCGCATATGGGGCACTGGTGGGTGCGGAACGTCGTGGAACCGGGCAAACTCCCGCTGCTGCTCGCCCTCGCCGCCTTCCTGCTGACCTTCGTGATCACCCGGGTGATCACCCGGCTGATCCGGGCCGGCAAGGGCCCGTTCGGCAACGTCAAGGCCGGCGGGCTGCACATCCACCACGTCGTCCCCGGGGTCGTCCTCATCGTCGTCGGCGGATTCGGCGCGGTGGCCAGCGACCGGCACGGTACGGGCGGGGCCGTCGCCGCCGTCCTGTTCGGGACGGGTACCGGTCTGGTCCTGGACGAGTTCGCGCTGATCCTGCACCTGGACGACGTCTACTGGACCGAGGAGGGCCGCAAGAGCGTCGAGGTCGTCGTGCTCACCGCCGCGCTCGTCGGGCTGCTGCTGGCCGGTTTCGCACCGTTCGGCGTGAACGACCTGTCCCAGCAGGAACTGGCCGACCGGGGCACGGTCATCTCCAACATCGCCGGGAACTTCCTGCTCTCCCTCGTGGCCCTGAGCAAGGGCAAGGCCCGCACCGCGGTGTTCGGTGTGATCGTGCCGCTGGTCGCGCTCGTCGGCGCGATCCGGCTCGCCCGCCCCGGCTCCCCGTGGGCCCGCCGCTTCTACGGCCGCCGCCCCCGCGCCCGCGCCAAGGCGGCCCTGCGCGCCTACCGCCACGACCGCCGCTGGGCCCGGCCGAGCCGCGCCGTTCAGGACTGGATCGGCGGCAAGCCCGACCCGCGCCCGGCCCGGCTGACCGGCCGTCGCTGACCGCGCCGCAGCAGATGGCCGTAGGCGCGCCGCAGTCCGTGCCCGCGGCGGTGCCGCAGCGCCACCGCGAGGCACAGTGTCCCCACGGCCATCAGCGCGGCCAGATGCTCCTTGCCCGCCAGGTTCTCCTTGAGCAGCACCTCGACGACCATCGCCAGGGTCACCGCACCCGAGGTGAGGTAGGCGCCGTACCGCCAGCTCACGAACACGGCGAGCCCCACCACCGCCGCCGACGGACCGGTGTCCACCACCTGCGCGTCCGTCCACGGCAGCCCGAACGGGGCGTGCGTGCCGAGCGTGATGCCGATGCGTGCGTACAGCGTCCCGGCGAGCGTGGCGACGGAGGCGATGGCCAGCGTCCGCCACCAGCCGATGCACACCTCGGCGATCCCGAACACCAGCAGGATCTGCGCCAGCGCGCCCCACACCGGCAGATCCAGCGCCGGCACGAACAGCGACAGGGGGGTGCGCAGCAGGGCCAGCCACAGCGGGTCCTCGGCCCGTACACCGCCCGCGTTCTGCACCAACTGGTAGCCCCACGACTGGTTCTGCACGTACTGCAGCAGGGCCGTCAGGCACACCGCCCCGAGCGTCATCGGGACCGCCCGCAGGCGCCGCTTCGGCAGGGCCTCCCGTACGGTGACGTACAGCAGGCCCCATTCCTCACGCGCCCAGCGGGCGAGCCTTCCCATCAAGCGTTCCTCATCCCCCGTACGGTCATCTGTGCGCGCCGAGGTGCCGGCGGTGCAGCCACTTCGGCAGCCCCGGCGCTTCCAGGAAGCCTTCCGCGCGGGCCGAGGCGAGGCCGATGCGCAGCAGGTCCGCGCTCTTCTCGAAGAGCAGGAACCGCGGCTCCCAGATGGGCCGGTACTTGGCGTTGGCGCGGTACAGCGACTCGATCTGCCACCAGCGCGAGAAGAAGCTGAGCAGCGACCGCCACCACCTCAGCACCGGTCCGGCACCGAGGCGCGCGCCACGTTCGAAGACCGAACGGAACATCGCGAAGTTGAGTGACACCTGCGTGATCTCGATCTCGCCGGCCCGCCGCAGCAGCTCGATGACCATGAACTCCATCAGCCCGTTCTCGGCGTGCCGGTCACGGCGCATCAGGTCCAGGGACAACCCGTGCGGCCCCCACGGCACGAAGGACAGCAGCGCGCGCAGCCGGCCCTCGGCGTCCGTGCACTCCAGCAGCACGCACCGCCCGTCCCCGGGGTCCCCGAGCCGGCCGAGCGCCATGCTGAACCCGCGCTCGGTCGCCCCGTCCCGCCAGTCGTCCGCGCAGGTCACGAGATATGTCATCTCGTCCGCCGGGATGTCCTCGTGCCGCCGGATCCGCACCTCGTACCCGGCCCGCCCGACCCGGTTGTACGCCTGCCGGACCGTCCGCATCGCCCGGCCCTCCAGCGTGAAGTCGGCGACCTCCACGATCGCCTCGTCGCCGAGTTCCAGCGCGTCCAGCCCGTGCCGGGCGTACACGGTCCCCGCCTCCTGGCTCGCGCCCATCACCGCCGGGATCCACCCGTGCGCCCGCGCCTCGGCCAGCCACGGCGCGATCGCGCCGGGCCAGGCCTCGGGGTCCCCGAGCGGATCACCGGAGGCCAGGCTCACCCCGCCGACCACCCGGTAGGCGACGGCCGCCTTCCCGGTCGGCGACCACACCACGCTCTTCTCCCGGCGCAGCGCGAAGTAGCCCAGCGAGTCCCGCTCGCCGTGCCGCTCCAGCAGGGCCCGCAGCTGTTTCTCGTCGTCGTCGGTGAGCGGGTCGACGGCGCGCCGGGAGCGGAAGGCGGCGTAGAGCACGGCGAGGACGAGGGCCGTACTCAGCACGTTCACGGCGACGTTGGCCCAGTTCGGCGGGTCGATCCCCTGGAAGCGGGACTCGTCGGCGGCCACCGACACCAGGCGCAGGACGCCGTAGTGCCAGCGCTCCAGGAAGGTCGAACGGGCCGCGTCGGGTGCCTGGTTGGTGGCGGTCACCAGCAGTCCGGCGAGGAGACTGGCCACGAGTCCGCCGCCGACGGCGACCGTCGCCGCCAGCCGGGGGTTGGACCGGTCGCCCTTGGCGTAGAACTCCGGGCGGCCCGCCAGCAGCGCGGCGACGAACGCGGCCGTGAGGCCCAGCGAGATCCAGTTCTGCGCGTACCGCCGGATCTCCGGGAACGCCATGGCCAGCGCGAACAGGGCGAGGAAGGACCCGCTGAGCACGAGGTTGAGGATCCAGGCGGCCCGCTTTCTGCGCCGCATGGTGATGGCGAGGAACGCGGTGAAGACGCCCGAGGCGAAACCGGCCGTCAGCAGGTACGGCGTGAAGAAGTCGTCCTGGTTGTGCCGGCGCACGTCCTGGCCGAGCGAGACCCAGACGGCGCTGAGGAAGTTGATGAAGGCGACGGTCCGCAGATACCAGACGGCGAAGGCGGCGGCCCGTCGGGAGGCCCCGGTGGACCGCCGCCCCTTCTCACCCGGGCGCCCCGGCTCGGCCTGCTGCTGCACGGCAATTCGGGCATCTCCCATGGGGCAGGATGATATGGGCGCCGCCCTGGCCAACCGTACCTTTTCGGTCTCTGTGGCGTGCGTACGGTTTCACGGCCGACTCGGCCGGCAACTCCATTCCGCCGCAACGGAGCTCAGCCCGCGGCCGTCAGATCCGGCGGTGCCCAACCGGCCGAAACCCGACTACTCCTTCGTCTCTTCCGGTTCCTTCCCGGAAGGCTCTTGCGGTTCCTTCTCGGGCAGCTCGGCGGCCAGCGCCGCAGCAGCCCGGACCAACGGCAGCGCCAGCAGCGCTCCCGCGCCCTCGCCGACCTTCACGCCCTGCTCCAGCAGCGGTTCCAGGGCCATCCGGTCCAGTGCCTTCGCCTGCCCCGGCTCCCCGCTGTCGTGCCCGGCCAGCCACCAGTCCGGCGCCCGGAAGGCGACCCGCTGGGCGACCAGCGCACACGCGGCGGCCACGACGCCGTCCAGGATCACCGGCAGCTTCCGCACCGCGCACTGCAGCAGGAACCCGGTCATCGCCGCGAGGTCCGCCCCGCCCACCGTCGCCAGCAGCTGCAGCTGGTCCCCGAGCACCGGCCGCGCCCGCCTGAGCGCGTCCCGGATCGCCGCACACTTGCGCATCCACGCCAGGTCGTCGATCGCGAGCCCGCCCCGCCCGGTCACCACCGACGCGTCGGTCCCGCACAGGGCGGCGATCAGCACCGCCGCGGCCGTGGTCCCGCCCACGCTGATGTCGCCGAGCACCACCAGGTCCGTACCCGAGTCGGCCTCCTCGTCGGCGACGGCGACGCCCGCGCGCAGCGCCGCCTCGGCCTCGTCGAGGGTGAGCGCGTCCTCGATGTCGATACGGCCGCTGCCGCGCCGCACCCGGTGCCGTACGACGTCCTCCGGGAAGGTGCCGGGCGCGCAGTCCAGGGCCATGTCCACGATCCGCACGGGCACCTCCTGCCGCCGCGCGAGCACGGACACCGGGCTCACGCCCTCCAGCACCGCCCGCACCAGCTGCTCCGCACTGCCCGCGGGACGCGCCGAGACGCCCAGCCCGGCGACTCCGTGGTCCCCGGCGAAGAGGATCACCCGCGGTCGCTCCACGGTGCGTACCGGTACGGCGCTCTGCGCGGCGGACAGCCACTCGCCCAGCTCGTCGAGGCGTCCCAGCGCCCCGGGCGGCACGATCTGGCGCTCACGCCGCGTCTCGGCGTCACGGCGCACGCCCCCGTCCGGGCGCTCGATCAGATCGGTGAAGTCGTCCAGATTAAGCCTGCTCATTCGCCGAACAGTACCGCCAGAGAACGAACGCTTCGGTGCCACATCGCCACCACACACCCACGACGTCATTGCACCCAAGATCGGGATCCCATACGTTCCGGTTTGCAGCGGAATGTCGCACAGGGAGCCGCCCATGCCGACCTCGCCCTTCACACCGACGACCCACCCGCGGTCGTCCGACCCGTTCCTCGAACCGCGCCGCGACAACTGCCCCTGGTGCGGCTCCGGGAAGCTGCGCACCCGGGTGCGCGCGGGTGACCCCCTACGGCACCGGCCGGGCCGGTTCGCCGTCGACCAGTGCCGTGACTGTGCCCACGTCTTCCAGAACCCCCGGCTCACGGCGGAAGGGTTCACCTTCTTCCACCGGGACTTCTACGAACGGCACCTGGAGGAGTTCACCGCCCGGATCCTGACCGCCGGCGCGGTCCGCCGCCGGCACCGCGCCACCGCCCGCAAGCTGTCGGCGCTGGCCGAGGCCGAGAGCTGGCTGGACGTGGGCACGGGACACGCCCGCTTCCCCGAGGCGGCGAAGGAGTTCTTCCCGTACACGAGCTTCGACGGCCTGGACCCGACGGTCCGGGTGCAGCAGGCCCAGCTGGAGGAGCGGGTCGAGGAGGCCCACCGCGGCTACCTCTCCACCCCCGGGATGGCGGCCCGGCTGCGCGCCCGCTACGACGTGGTCAGCATGTTCCGGCACGTGGAGCACGCGCCCGACCCGCGCGCCGAACTCCGCGCCGCCCTGACGGTCCTCCGCCCCGGCGGCCACCTCGTCGTGGAAGTCGCCGACCCGCGCTGCGGGTTCGCCGCGCTGCTCGGCAGATGGTGGCTCCCGTACGGGCAGCCCCGCCACCTGCACCTGATGCCGTTGGCGAATCTGTGCGCGGAGTTGGAGTCCTCGGGCTGCACGATCCTCGTCACGGACCGCCGCGCGCCGCACATCCCCTACGACCTCGCCGGGGCCGTCGCCCTGGCCTCGGCCGCGCATCCCCTGCTGAGGATCGCCGCAGCGCCCTTGCTGGACCTGGCGTCGGCCATGGACCACCTCCTGGCGCCCTTGCTGCGCCGCACCCCGTTCTCCAACGCGTACAGGATCGTGGCCCGCAAGGACCGTGGCTGACTTCGGGTGCGTGGGGGCGGCTCGCGCCCAGGCACCCGCTCAGCCCCGGAGCACCACAGCCTGCCCCGCCACGACCAGCAGCACCTGCTCGCACTCCGCCCCGAACGCCGCGTTCAGCCGCCCGAGTTCATCCCGGTACCGCCGCCCCGACGCAGTCGCCGGCACGATCCCCGACCCCACCTCGTTGGACACGGCGACAACGGTCCGCCGGGTACGGCGCACCGCGTCCGCCAGCTCCCGCACCCGCTCCCGCAGGGACTTCTCACCGCCGCCCGCCCACTCCGCGTCGTCCCACGCCCCCACCGAGTCCATGACGTCCGTCAGCCACAGCGACAGACAGTCGATGAGCAGCGGCGGCCCGTCCTCGCGGAGCAACGGCACCAGGTCCGTCGTCTCCGTCGTGCGCCACGACCCCGGCCGCCGCTCCCGGTGCGCGGCCACCCGCTGCGCCCACTCGCCGTCCCCGCCCCGCGTCCCGCCGGTCGCCACGTACAGCACGTCCGGGAAGGTCTCCAGGCGCCGCTCGGCCTCCACCGACTTGCCCGAGCGCGCCCCGCCCAGCACCAGCGTCCGGCGCGGCACGTCCGGTACGTCCTCGTACGCGCCGACGACCAGCGTCGTACCGTCGGCGACCGCCCGCGCCCCGGCCGCCGCCAGCCGGCGCCGCAGCTCCGGGCCGGGCGGCACGTCGTGGTCGAGGTGGACGGCGATCACGTCCGTGGTCGGACCGACGGAGCCGACCGCCCGCAGCCGGGCCAGCGCGTCCGGGCGGTCCACGACGTCCGCGAGGACCATGTCGTACGGCTCGGTCCCCGTCTCCTCCAGACCGGCCGGGGCCCCGCCGGGCGGCAGGTAGAGCAGCCGCCGGCCGTCCGGGCCGGTCACGTCGTATCCGGTGCCGCCCGCGTCCATCGCCAGCGCCCGCACCCGATGCCCCGTCAGCAGCGCCAGCTCGCGCCCGTCCGGCACCCGGCCGGGCTGCGGCAGCCCGGCCGGTACCTCCACCACCGGCCCGTTGTGCGGATGGGACAGCAGCGCCTGCCGCACCCCGCCCAGCGAACGCCCGGCCCGCGCCGCCGCGAACGCCGCGCCCGGTGTCAGATCGAGCAGCAGCGCCCCGTCCACCAACACGGCCGTGGCCGCCCGTGCGTCGGGCCCCAGCGCGGTCGCGCAGGCGGCGCAGGGGCAGTCGGGCCGGGGCAGTCCGGCCGGGGCGCCGGTACCGAGCAGAGTCACTTCCACGGATCGATTTTCGCCTGTCTGATCAGGTCTTGCGCTTCCGGCTAGTCTTCCGGCAGGTGTTGGATCACAAGGAGGCCCACATGACGGCATGGACGTGGCGGTTCGAGAAGGCCGACGGGACGGAGGTCCAGCCCGCGGTGCAGCCCGAGGAGTTCACCACCCAGGGAGATGCCGAGTCCTGGGTCGGGGAGCACTGGAAGGCGCTGCTGGAGGGCGGGGCCGACCAGGTGCGGCTGTTCGAGGAGACCACCGAGATCTACGGGCCGATGAGCCTGCACGCCGCCATGGAGGCGTAGGAGTGGGCCCGGGGGTACGGCTCGGGGCCGTACCCCCGCTTCTCACCGCCCGCCCAGCAGCACCTCCGCCGTCCGCTCGGCGCCGTCCCGCTGGAAGGTCACCCTCGTCCGCTGGCCCGGACTGTCCGCCGCCAGCGCCTCCGAGAGAGAGGTGATGGTGGTGAGGGGCTCGTCACCCAGTCTCGTGATGATGTCACCCGGCCGCAGGCCCGCCTTGTCGGCCGCGCCGCCGCTCCTGACGGTGACCACCGCCACCCCGGCGGGCTGGTAGCGGTCGTCGACGACGGTCCGTGCGGTGATGCCGAGCGCGGCCCGCCCGGAGTCGACGACCTTGCCGTTCTTGATGATCTGACCGGCGACCGTCTTCACCATGGACGCCGGGATGGCGAACCCGATGCCGGGTGCCGCGCTGCCGCCGAGGTCGGGGTCGGCGGCGGCGAGCGTGGGGATGCCGATGACCTGCCCGGCGAGGTTCACCAGCGCGCCGCCGCTGTTGCCGGGGTTGATGGCGGCCGAGGTCTGCACCATGTTCGCGATCGTCGCGCCCGTCCCGCCGCCCGCGCTGCCCTCGCTGACGGTCCGCCCGGTCGCCGAGACGATGCCCTGGGTCACGCTGGAGGACAGCCCGAGCGGCGAGCCCATGGCCAGCACGATCTGGCCGACCTCCACCTTCTCGTAGTCGCCGAACTCGGCCGCCTTCAGCCCGGCCGGCACCTTGTCCAGCTTGATCACGGCCAGGTCCTGCTCGGGGTAGGAGTACACCAGGCGCGCGGTGAGCGGCTCCTCGCTGTTGGCCGTGGTCACCTGGAAGCTCTTCTCCGACTGGACCACGTGCGCGTTGGTGACGATGTGCCCCCGGCCGTCGTACACCACTCCGGAGCCCAGGTCGTGGCTCGCCCGGATCTGCACGACCGACGGCAGGACCTCCTTGATGACCTTCTGGTACTGCGCCTGCAGATCACTCGCGGCCGGCGGCCCGGCGGCCGGCGCGGGTGCGGCGGTGTCCTGACCGGCCGGAGCGGCGGAGCCGGTGCAGCCGGCGGCGAGGACCGCGCAGCACGCCAGCGCGACGGCGGAGACGGCCTTCCGGAGGGCACGGGTGAGGGAAGCGTCCATGCCCCGAGTCTCACCAGGCGGTGATCACCCGGCCCGCGCTGTTCCCCCGAACGGTCTCAGCCGCGTACGCCGCACAGGTGCAGCAGCGCCGCCACCCTGCGGTAGGGGTCCGTGCGCCCGGCCCGCTCCTCGACCGCGAGCAGTGCTTGCAGGTCGTCCGGGATCGGCGCGTCGTCCGCCGCGGTGTCCGTGAAGACCCGGACGCCGTACCAGGCGTGCAGCGGTGCCGCGATCCCGGCGAGCGTCGCGGTGAGCGCCGACAGCCGGTCGGCGCGGACGTCCAGGCCCAGCCGGTTGCGGTAGGCGGTGGTGTCGAAGGCGGCCAGCGCCCCCGCCCAGTCACCGGCGAGGCCCGGCCGCATGGCGAGCGCGTCGCCGTTGCGGACCAACAGGGACAGCAGTCCGCCGGGCGCGAGCATCCGGGCCAGCCCCGCCACCAGCGGGTCGGGCTCCTCCACGTACATCAGCACCCCGTGGCACAGCACCACGTCGAAGCTGCCCGGCAGGAAGTGGACACCGGTGTCCCGCCCGTCACCCTGCACCAGCCGGACCCGCTCACGGATGCCCTCCGGCTCGGCGGCCAGCACCTCGTGCGCGGCGGCGACCATCGTCGCGTCCTGCTCGACCCCGGTCACCTGATGGCCGAGCCGGGCCAGCCGCAGGGCCTGCGTGCCCTGGCCCATCCCCACGTCGAGCACCCGCAGCCGCTGCCCGACCGGGAACCGCCCGGCTATCTGCTCGTCCAGCTGCCGGGCCACCAGCTCCTGCCGTACGACGTCACGCAGCCCGCCCAGCCCGTTCAGCCAGGCCTCGGCCGCGCCCCCGGTGAAAGCGTCTGCGCTCAGGGCCGCTCTCCGCGCTTGACCTGCGGCTTCGGCAGCCGGAGCCGGCGCATCTGCAGGGAGCGCATCAGGGCGTAGGCGACCGCGCCGCGCGTGTTCTCGTCCGGGAAGCGCTCCTTGAGCCGCTTCTTCAGCCGGAACCCGCTGATCGCCGCGTCCACCACGATCAGCACGATCACGACCAGCCACAGCAGCAGCGCGACCGACTGGATCGCCGGCACCCGCACCACGCTCAGCACGAGGATCACCACGGCGAGCGGCAGGAAGAACTCCGCCACGTTGAACCGCGAGTCCACCCAGGCGCGGGCGAACTTGCGCACCGGGCCCTTGTCCCGGGCGGGCAGATAGCGCTCGTCGCCACTGGCCAGCGCCTGGCGCTGCCGCGTCAGGGCCTGGCGCCGCTCCTCGCGCTGGCGCTTCGCGGCCTCCTTGCGGTTGGTCGGCGTGTGGGCCACGCTGCGCCGCTGGGACTGGGCCTCACTGCGCTTGGGCGTGGGCCTGCCCTTCGGGGCCTGCGGGTCACGGGGCTGCTTGGAGAGGTCTACCGCCGTCTTGTCGGCGGGAGCCTTCTCGTCCTTGGCACGGCTACGGAACACAAAACCCAAGGGTACGGGCTGCACCGGCATGGACCCCAGCCGGGCGGGGAACGATCCGGCAACACCGGACGTCTGTAGGGGGACAGAGGGGACGTTCCGGTGCGGGCAGGTGGGGGATCACCTACTCCTCACGCCGGAGCGATAGCGTCCGCAGTCGTCCTCGGGGATGAGCGCATCACTCCCCGAACAGTGCGGTAATGGAGTCAGGGCCCGTACTGTGGGTCCTGTCGCAGGATCTGTGAGCTGGAGTCCGTCAGAAGGGGGCGCGCGAAGCCCATGAGCGGTGTCATGAAGCGTATGGGGATGATCTTCCGCGCGAAGGCGAACAAGGCCCTTGACCGGGCCGAGGACCCGCGCGAGACCCTCGATTACTCGTACCAGAAGCAGCTGGAGCTGCTGCAGAAGGTGCGCCGCGGCGTCGCCGACGTGGCCACCAGCCGCAAGCGCCTGGAACTCCAGCTCAACCAGCTGCAGCAGCAGTCCGGCAAGCTCGAGGACCAGGGCCGCAAGGCGCTCGCCCTCGGCCGCGAGGACCTGGCCCGCGAGGCGCTGTCCCGGCGCGCCGCCCTCCAGCAGCAGGTCACCGACCTCGAGACACAGCACGCCACCCTCCAGGGCGAGGAGGAGAAGCTCACGCTCGCGGCCCAGCGCCTGCAGGCCAAGGTCGACGCCTTCCGCACGAAGAAGGAGACCATCAAGGCCACCTACACCGCGGCCCAGGCCCAGACCCGCATCGGCGAGGCCTTCTCCGGCATCTCCGAGGAGATGGGCGACGTCGGCCTGGCCATCCAGCGCGCCGAGGACAAGACGCAGCAGCTCCAGGCCCGCGCCGGCGCCATCGACGAACTGCTCGCCTCCGGTGCCCTGGACGACCCGACCGGAATGGCCAAGGACGACATCGCGGCCGAGCTGGACCGGCTCTCCGGTGGTAGTGATGTAGAGCTGGAACTGCAGCGCATGAAGGCCGAGCTGGCCGGAGGCTCCCCGCAGCAGGCGATCGAGGGCGGCACGGGCCAGGGGCAGACCCAGCAGCACCCGCAGGACACCCCGCGCTTCGACAAGCAGTAGCCCGGCGCCGGGACCCGAGCCGAGGAGGCCGACGTGATCGTACGGATCATGGGGGAGGGCCAGGTGCAGCTGGACGACTCCCACTTCGTCGAGCTGAACAAGCTGGACGACGAGCTGCTGGCGGAGATGGAGGGCGGTGACGAGGCGGCGTTCCGCCGCACCTTCGCCGCCCTCCTGGACGCCGTCCGCCGTCTCGGCACCCCGCTTCCGGACGACGCGCTGGAACCCTCGCAGCTGATCCTTCCGTCGCCGGACGCGTCGCTGGCGGAGGTCCGGGAGATGCTGAGCGACGACGGGTTGATTCCCGGGTGAGAGCCCCGGCGGATCGGGCCGTGCGCCGACCGCGGGCCGGTGGGGGCTGATCACGCAGTTCCCCGCTCGGGGTACCCCCTTCGGGGGAGGCGCCCGGCCGGCGCGGGCGAGCGACCCGACCCTGGGCCGGCACCGGTACAGGCACCGCGCAGCACCCGTACTGTTCACCCGTGAGCACTCTCGACCGCGCCCGGTGCAGCGTGAAGGCACACCCCCTCGCGCTGGACGCCTCCATCGCGGCAAGCGTACTCGTGTGCATGGTCGCCGGCTCCTTCGTCGTCCCCCACGGAGCGCACGGCGTCACCTGGGGCGTCCGTACGCCCGACCCCCTCAGCCTCGTCCTCATGGTCCTCACCGCGGCCGCGCTCGTCTTCCGCCGCCGCGCCCCCAAGACGGTCCTCGCCACCACCGGCGCGCTCTCCGTGGTCGAGTGCGTCACCGGCGACCCGCGCGCCCCGGTCGCGATGTCCGCCGTCATCGCCCTGTACACCGTCGCCGCGACCACCGACCGCACCACCACCTGGCGCGTCGGCCTGCTCACCACGACCGTGCTGACGGCCGCCGCCATGCTCGGCGGCCCCTTGCCCTGGTACGCGCAGGAGAACCTGGGTGTGCTCGCCTGGACCGGCATCGGCGCCACCGCGGGGGACGCCGTACGCAGCCGGCGCGCGGTCGTCCAGGCCATCCGGGAGCGCGCCGAGAGGGCCGAACGCACCCGTGAGGAGGAGGCCCGCCGCCGCGTCGCCGAGGAGCGGCTGCGCATCGCCCGCGATCTGCACGACGTCGTCGCCCACCACATCGCCCTCGTGAACGTGCAGGCCGGGGTCGCCGCGCACGTCATGGACAAGCGGCCCGACCAGGCCAAGGAGGCCCTCGCCCACGTCCGCGAGGCCAGCCGGTCCGCGCTCGACGAACTGCGCGCCACCGTCGGGCTGCTGCGGCAGTCCGGCGACCCGGAGGCACCGACCGAACCCGCACCCGGCCTCAGCCGTCTGGAGGAGCTGGCCGCCACCTTCCGCAACGCGGGCCTGCCGGTACAGGTGGCCCGCGCCGACCAGGGCACCGAACTGCCCGCCGCCGTCGACCTGGCCGCCTACCGGATCGTCCAGGAGGCTCTGACCAATGTGCAGAAGCACGCCGGGCCCGAGGCCGAGGCCGAGGTCAGCGTCGTACGGGTGGGGACGGACATCGAGGTGACCGTGCTGGACGACGGGGCGGGCGCGGACGGGGAGCCGGGGGCCGGCGGCGGGCACGGGCTGCTCGGCATGCGCGAGCGGGTCACCGCCGTCGGTGGCACCCTCACCACCGGACCCCGCTACGGCGGCGGCTACCGCGTCCATGCGATCCTGCCCCTCAAGACCCGTACGACGGCCCCGGGGGAGCCCGTATGACGATCCGTGTCCTGCTCGCCGACGACCAGGCACTGCTGCGCAGCGCGTTCCGGGTACTGGTCGACTCCGAGCCCGACATGGAGGTGGTGGGGGAGGCCTCCGACGGTGCCGAGGCCGTCCGGCTGGCCAGGGAGCAGGCCGCCGACGTGGTCCTCATGGACATCCGGATGCCCGGCACGGACGGGCTCGCCGCGACCCGTCTGATCAGCGCCGATCCGTCCCTGGTGCACGTCCGTGTGGTCATCCTGACCACCTTCGAGGTGGACGACTACGTGGTCCAGGCCCTGCGCGCGGGCGCCTCCGGCTTCCTCGGCAAGGGCAGCGAGCCGGAGGAACTGCTCAACGCCATCCGGGTCGCGGCGGGCGGTGAGGCCCTGCTGTCTCCCACCGCCACCAAGGGCCTGATCGCCCGCTTCCTCGCCCAGGGCGACGACGACCGCGACCCCGCCCGCTCCGAGCGGCTCGGCGCGCTCACCGGCCGGGAGCGGCAGGTGCTCGTCCAGGTCGCCGGCGGCCACTCCAACGACGAGATCGCCGAGCGCCTGGAGGTGAGCCCGCTGACGGTGAAGACGCACGTCAACCGGGCCATGGCCAAGCTGGGCGCGCGCGACCGGGCGCAGCTCGTGGTGATCGCGTACGAGTCGGGGCTGGTACGTCCGAGGATGGAGTGATCTCCACCCCGGCCTCCTGCGGATCTCCACCCGGGCGTACTGCGGACGGAGTAAGGCCCGGATAAGGCCGGGCGGGAGAAGGTCCTGGAGCCCGCCGGCGTCTGAGTGCTCCTGCGGACACCGGGGCCGGGGGGGGGGGGGGGGGGGGGGGGGGGGGGGGGGGGGGGGGGGGGGGGGGGGGGGGGGGGGGGGGGGGGGGGGGGGGGGGGGGGGGAGGGG